>NZ_JAHWCO010000171.1:0-7029 GCF_020054415.1 Candidatus Symbiopectobacterium sp.
ACAGTCGCCATAATCTTTCCGGTCGAAGGAACGGTCTTCGCCTTTTTTGGCGCAGATTCCCCCTTGGTAACCCATTGTTTAGATTGTTCTTTGGTCTCAGGAGTGTAGTGATGTATCCATGTTTCATCCACAGTGACGAAACAAAGCTTAAAGTCCTGCAGATTCTTCTGGAACAGCTGCAACAAACCGTCCTTGCAACACTTCACACGATTTGAAAATCACTCGACTTCCTCTATTCAAACGAATGCCAAACACAAAGAAATAGATTGATCTGGCTGAAACTTGGTGTGTGTTCTTCCAAGAGATGCTACTAACTAAACATAACCTCGATACGCGCCAGTAGTGCTATCTCTCTGACTTTGCACGGACTTTTCAAACGACCCTCGTGAAGAGGTCGCCAAGAGATTTTTACTTTAAAAATAGGTCGCAGTTGCAAAAAGTTAAAGAAACACTGGACTAGAGTGTTTACACAAATGAAACAGTTTTGTAAAAATAGAGAAAAATGTTTTATAATCATCTTCTTTTAAGAATATTTCATGAATTAAGGTACAATTATTGACGGTTCTTTCCTTGATGGTATATAGAAAATACGTCAAGTTCTTGCATAAATATTGTTGATTATAGTGATTAGAGAAAAGTAAATGAGAAATACTAGCAGTAACCGCCTATATAAACCCATATATTTTTTAACTGAATGCAATAATTTAAAATAAATAAATTCATCAAGATAAAAATAATATTTATTTTACTAGACTCATTGCATTAGTTGCAGGACTTAATTTTGGAACAGAGAATCTCTATCAGTGAACCTGCAAATAGTGGAAAGTCCGCCGTACAGAACTACTAACTACAGGATTGGGCACAAATCCAACTCGACTTAATTTCTTTCCGCATTGCAGACATCATACTATCATTTCTCTTCTTCTGCAAATTCTTCTTTCATTTACACACCAATCCGTTTTAAAATAATATTTAAATAGGTTTTTTATTTATTTATTAATTAAATTTGTATGATTTTATTTTTATTCTTTAAATTAAATATAAAAACTAAAATAGTTAGCAAAACTTAATATTTACAAATAATTTATTTTTTACTTTTAATTTCATCGCACTCAGATCAAAATGCTACATAAACGCAATTCTTGGAGCATGTTCGATGTAACCTACAAATGCGTTCCTTCATTGCGAAATGCAGACATGGAGAGTGGGTAACTCGGGCGAGAGAGACGATCTACGGTACTGCGCATTCTTCTACCCAGATAGTAACACACATAGTTATGATACCCAGATAGTTATCTGCAACAGTATCTTTCGACTGTAAAAGATGCCATGGCCAACGTAGAACAATTACAATTACAATGAACGAAAGAAAAATTCGTAATATTCATCTAGTCTGATTTAAAAACTATTCCCCGTCTGCAAGATGTATTTTTAGATATTAACGTAGTTAATTATTTTATTTTCTCAAGTTTGATAATGTTGAAGTTACTCAGTATATTTAAGGAGGTTACTTCTCGGGGAGGAAAAACCAAGGCCGGTGAGCTTTACCCAAGAGTCGCTCTCCAGCATCAAGAGTCTGAATAAAAGGACAGTTCTGGAGGGCGAACTTTAGAGTGGGGGGAGCCACAATAGATCCAAAGGGGTCGCAGTGGCGTAGGCCTTGAGGCCGCCCTAGTTTAATCTATCTATCAGTATATTTCATATTTTAACGGATTATTTTATTTTTTAATTTTTTCAGCATTTATTTCTTTTTATTACAACTGATATTCCTACTCACCCAAACACCTTAATCACTACTTACGCTGATGACACTGCCATCCTCACAACGTGCCCCAATGGGTTCTTGCTCAACACTTCTATCCCCCACCTCGAACGCTACCTGGGTTTCTACTTAGGCAGTAGACTCACAAGGAACCTACTCACTAGACTTAATAGACTACAGCCAAAACAAAAGTTACGGACAACTAAGACGCCAGGTTGGACCTAACTCTAATCTAAGCACACCAAAAATGAACTAATCCTCTACAAGACGTTACTTAAATCCATCTGGACTTACAACTGTGGGACTCAGCTAAAACCTCCAATATCTCCCGCATCCCCAATCTTTCCAATCAAAAGTCCTCCGCCGTATTGTTAATGCTCCCTCTAAGCTCATTCTTTACAAAGACCTAAATATCCCCTTTGTCACCGAATTCATTCATTCATGATTCCTCAATATCCACAGAGGCCTATCCTTCCATCCTAATTCAACCGCTCGAACTCTTTCCTCTATATTTCCATACTCATAAGCCACCACGATGTCTAATACTACGTTGGCCTCGTGATCGCCTAACCTACACCTTTCCAGCAACTAAAATTCCCGTGAGGGTCAGCACTGACTGATTTCCCTTTTCCTGTGTCCGTACGGTTGCGGTGTGTGTCGGCTATGCCGGGCCGTTTTTCGCATCATGTTTTGTAGTTTACTCTCTGTCCATACTTAGCCTGATGTATGCGTTTTATACATTCCACACCACCCAAATTTATTAGTTCATTTATTAGATATTTTTTTTTTTTTGTGAATAACTGAAATATTTTATGTATATAACCCTTTTAAAACTCCTACTACATGCTATGAATTTCATATCTTGAAAGCAATAAAATTTTGATAGAATTCAATTTTGGCGCGCAATGTACGTCTTTGATCATTTTCTCCTATACTGAAAATAACGTGCATCGCGCGACTACTAAATTTTCTGAGACACTGTAATACTTGCTACATTTTGCTATTTTTCGAGTTGGTAATACTGTACTGGACTCTTAACTAAACACCGTTATTCAAATGTGAAATTAGTGCAATTACACAGAACTACCTTTTTTATTTAGCCGCACATATTAGATTTATAGCGGTATAATAAATTAAAACCTGGTCAGTACAATAATAGGCATCCGCCTCTTTTACAAGAAGTTATGCAATTAAGGGACACAGCCTAGTTTCCTATGATTGCGTTTTGTCACAGGCATCAATAGCCGTTAACGCTATTGATAAAATAGACTTTTCGCTGTGAATCTGTGCGTGTTGGGTGTGATTTGTTCAAACAACCAATAGTTAGGAAAAATTGTTTGACTTATAAGTCCGGGAAAGTAATATGTGCGCCACGCAGTACCGGTGAGCACGATGAAGGAAACATCATCATCGTGGTTCGAAGGTTAGCGTGTTGGTGAGGTGGCCGAGAGGCTGAAGGCGCTCCCCTGCTAAGGGAGTATGCGGTCAAAAGCTGCATCGAGGGTTCGAATCCCTCCCTCACCGCCATTTACTATGCATCCGTAGCTCAGCTGGATAGAGTACTCGGCTACGAACCGAGCGGTCGGAGGTTCGAATCCTCCCGGATGCACCATTCATCATGTTGTGAATCATAATATCCCATACTTTCCCTTTGATTTTATCCCCAGCGTTGCCTGAATGCTGCTAATCCACCCTTGCTAACCGCTTATACACCGATAGCCTTGCTTTTTGTGGTTTTATTGAACCAGCGATATCATTTTGACTTTGCGCTAAAGTAACGGCTCTTTTGCGCTATTCACGGAGTCACGATGTACGATCGTTATCAAGGTCTTATTTTTGATATGGATGGCACCACCCTCGATACTGAGCCCACACACCGCGCAGCCTGGCATAACATTCTGGGCAAGTACGGCATGACCTATGATGCTCAAGAAATGGTGGCGTACAATGGTGCTCCCATTGAGAAAATAGCAGCGGTGATCCTGGCCCGGCATAACGTGGATATGGACCCAAAGGCGCTGGCCACTGAAAAGCTGGCGCTGGTGGAAGAGATGCTGTTTGATACGGTTAAGCCGTTGCCCTTGATTGACGTGGTGAAAGCGTACCAGGGACGTCGACCTATGACGGTTGGCACCGGTAGCCCACGCCATCTGGCTGACAGGCTGCTACGTCATCTTGGCTTGCGCGACTACTTTGTTGGTATTGTCGGCGCGGAGGATGTACCGCATCATAAACCGTTTCCTGACACCTTCCTGCGCTGCGCCCAGCTCATGCAGGTAGAGCCTGAAACCTGCGTCGTATTTGAAGATGCGGATTTTGTCATTCAGGCAGCGCAGCGCGCAAACATGGCTGTTGTCGATGTGCGCACGCTGTGAATGCCTTCTGGGGACTGGTTTCTCTCTTCTGGAGTAGTTTTATCAGCGCGACATTATTACCTGGCAGCTCTGAAGTGCTGCTGGTCTATTTATTGGTGGCGAAGGTTACCGGCGCGGTGCCGCTGATTGTCGTGGCAACAATAGGCAATACACTGGGCGGTATGACCAATCTGGTGCTGGGGCGTATTCTGCCACGGTCAAAGCCGCGTACCGGCACGTTGACGGCGCTACGCTGGTTGCAGCGTTATGGTCCGGTGGCGCTTTTGTTGAGTTGGGTACCGGTTATTGGCGACGTGCTATGCGTGGCAGCGGGATGGCTGCGCATGCCGTGGTTGTACTCCACGCTTTTTATCTGTATCGGAAAAGCGCTGCGTTATATCGTGGTGGCCATCGTGGCATTACAAGGAATTACTTTGTGGTCATAGCGTGTAGCACTGTATTTTAGTAGAGATGATACGATTTCATTATGCGAATAATCATTACATCTAACAGCGGGAGGTCTATTTGATCCCGGATATATCACAAGCGTTGACCTGGCTTGAACATCACCCTGATGCGGTGAAGGGGATTAAACGCGGTATTGAACGCGAAACGTTACGCGTACAGCCCAATGGACATTTGGCACAGACAGGGCACCCTGAAAATTTAGGGGCGGCATTAACCCATCCCTGGATCACAACGGATTTCGCAGAATCCTTATTAGAATTTATTACGCCTGTAGATCGGGATGTCGAACACATGTTGGCACTCTTACAGGACATTCACCGCTATGTCGTGCGTAACATCGGTTCTGAGCGGTTATGGCCGTTTAGCATGCCGTGTTTTATTCCCGATGAGACAAATATCGAGCTGGCTCAGTACGGTACATCGAACGTTGGCCGGTTTAAAACGCTCTACCGTGAGGGGTTGAAAAACCGCTATGGCGCGTTGATGCAGACCATTTCCGGCGTGCATTACAACTTTTCACTGCCGCTGGCATTCTGGCAAGCGCGTGCAGGCGTCGCTGACGCTGAAAGTGGTAAGCAGGAGATATCCGCCGGTTATTTTCGTTTGATCCGTAACTACTACCGTTTCGGATGGGTGATTCCTTATGTGTTTGGCGCCTCGCCCGCGATCTGCTCTTCTTTTTTGCAGGGGCGTGAAACGGCATTGCCGTTTGAACGTGGCGAAAACGGGCTCTATTATCTTCCCTACGCGACCTCGTTGCGTTTGAGCGATCTGGGCTACACCAACAAATCACAGAGCAATCTGGGCATCACGTTTAATACGCTGGATGGATATGTGGCAGCGCTGAAGCGTGCGATCAAAACGCCGTCAGCGGAATATGCCGCGATGGGGGTTAAACAAGGCGATCGCTACTTGCAGCTCAATACCAACGTGTTGCAGATCGAAAATGAGCTGTATGCGCCGATCCGTCCTAAACGTGTAACTCGCAGTGGCGAAACGCCCTCTGATGCGCTGATGAGCGGTGGCATTGAGTATATTGAAGTACGCTCACTGGATATCAATCCCTTTACCCCGTCAGGGGTCAGCGCCGAGCAGGTGCGTTTCCTCGATCTGTTCCTGATCTGGTGCGCACTGGCTGATGCGCCGGAAATGGATAGCGCCGAACTGCAATGTACCCGTAAAAACTGGAACCGTATTATTCTGGAAGGGCGCAAACCGGGGTTGACCGTCGGTATGGGATGTGAAACGCGGCAGCAGCCATTGGCCGATGTCGGACATGCCTTGTTCCGCGATCTGCGGCGCGTGGCAGAAGTGCTGGATAGAGAACATGAACAGCCCTATTATCAGCAGGTCTGTGACGAGTTGAGCGTAGGGTTCGATAAGCCGGAAAATACGTTCTCCGGGCGTCTGTTGCCGCTATTGAAAGCGCAGGGCTGCGGTAATCTTGGCTTGACGTTGGCAGACCGCTATCGTGAGCAGCTCAGTCAAGAGCCTTTAGCGGTGTTGACGGAGGCGCAGTTTGTTGCCGAGAGTGAACGCGCCTGGCAAAAACAGCGCACGCTGGAAGCGCAAGATAGGCTGTCGTTCGAGGCCTATCTGGCAGCGACTCAGGCTTGAGCAAACACTATATAAAGAAAAGGCCACGGTATAAGCCGCGGCCGAAAAACATCTCTGATAAATAGGGATGATAATAAATGAGCGTCTTTCATAGAATCAGACTCGTTAGGAACCAAAAAGTTTCTTAGAAAGATGAAAAAATTCATTTTTTTTATGAGGAGGTGGCAACATGCCGTTATTAGATAGCTTCACCGTAGACCATACCCGCATGGCAGCACCGGCGGTTCGAGTGGCTAAAACCATGACAACCCCTCATGGCGACACCATTACCGTGTTCGACCTGCGTTTCTGTCGCCCGAATAAAGAGGTGATGCCGGAGCGCGGTATTCATACGCTGGAGCACCTGTTTGCCGGCTTCATGCGCAACCATCTCAACGGTGATGGCGTTGAAATTATCGATATTTCTCCGATGGGTTGCCGTACGGGATTCTACATGAGCCTGATTGGCACACCTGCAGAGCAACGCGTGGCTAAAGCCTGGAGCGCGGCGATGGAGGATGTGCTCAAAGTGACCGATCAAAGCAAAATCCCTGAGCTAAACGAGTTCCAGTGCGGCACCTATGAGATGCACTCTCTGGAAGAGGCTCAGGACATTGCACGCTATATTCTGGCGCATCCGATTGGCGTCAACCAGAACAACGATTTGGCGTTACCGAAGGATAAACTGGCAGAGTTGCATATCTAAAAGGCTTTGTTGAATAAATAGATTTTATGCTGGCAGCTCAGTGAAACGACGGATCATCGCAACGTAAAATCATGCAGTTAGGCCTCATGAGAAAAGTGTACACCTGAGATGACAAGCATTTTCAACCAAAACTGGCATGGAAA
>NZ_JAHWCO010000532.1:0-17010 GCF_020054415.1 Candidatus Symbiopectobacterium sp.
ATCAAAACCGGTAACTCTCAACCTTTCAAGGTCCAGTGTCAGATCTAGTCGCGACTAATACAAAGAATCTGAACCAGATGTAATCTGACAGACACCTGTATAAATAATCGGTAACTGTCAGATCAGGTCTGAGCTAGTACACCTGATGCTTTTGGCGAATGCATTCCACCAGCAACGGGCTGTCGCGGAAGCATTCTGCTCCCTTGACACCGCCCGGTAACACGATGGCATCAAAAGGGTTATCTGCAACGGAAACCAGCGGTGCATCCGCCACCAATCTTGCGCCACGCGAACAGGTTATCGTTGTGTCGCCATCGCTGGCGACAGTGACAGCAATACCAGCGCGTACCAGCAGGTCAAATGTGGTTACAGCTTCGGTTTCTTCGTTACTGGGAGCCAAACAGAGGAGTACCGATGCGGTCATATTCGCTTTCCTTTAGCTTAATCATTTCAAATAAACGGCTGTTTTCCGGCAATGTTAAGCCGTGGGCACGGGCCCGCTGCAGCAGATAGCCGGTAATATAGTCAATTTCGGTATGACGCTGGGCACGGATATCTTGCAGCATGGAAGAAGTGTTTTCGGCGGTATTCTGAATCAATTGTTCCACGTACAGTTTCACCTGCTCCAGCGAATCGGGGTGGCCTTCACGCTCCATGACGCGCACGATCTCCTGACACAGCAGGTCTATTTGCTCGGGATAAGAGCTTAACGCCCCATTTTTACAGTTATAGAGCACGGTTAACGGATTAATCACACAGTTTGCTGCCAGTTTACGCCAGCACGTCACGGCAATATTATTGTACCAGGCGACATCTGGCAGCGCCTGATGCAGCAATGCAGCCAGCGCAGAGTGGGTATCGCTGTGAGGAACCGCGCCACGGCTGTTGCCGCTGGTAATGGCACCAATGTGCGTGGTTCCACCGGCAACGTGCACCACCAGCGTCGCATCGCGTCGTGCGGCGTGAGTCGTGACGCCTTGTAACAGCGGTTGGGTCAATACGGGCAACTCTTCCCGGGTGCCCATGCCATTGTGCAACAACAAAATGGTACAGTTCGGGGCGATAGTCGGTAATAAGGCGCTGACGGCATCGGAAACCTGCCAGGCTTTAAGGGTTACCAACAGCAGTTCGCTTTGCATCAGGTGCTCGGGATCGTTTGTCGGCAGCATCAGATTGCACAGTTTTCCGTCCAGCATTTGTACGTTGACGGCACAGTACGGAGCGGGGAAACGCATCCATCCCTGAACGTCGTGGCCTTGCTGATGTAATGCGGCAAGCCAAAGCTGACCCAGTGCGCCGCAACCCAGCACGGTAATTTTCATCTGAGTTTTCCTTTATCGATGCGCGTGGCACGCAGTGTGACGGAGGCGGTTATCTTTTGATTGATTCATTCTGCCTGACAATTACGTATTATGGCGCGTGAGAAAGGGACTGCAAGCTCCAAGGCGGGCGGATGTTGTTTCTCTGCGGAGAACAGGTATCATGCATGCCACATAACCCTATTCCTACGCATAAATCAGGGAGAATTGATTATGCCATCTTTCGATATTGTATCCGAAATCGATATGCAGGAAATCCGCAACGCTGTTGAGAATGGGTCACGCGAACTGACTAATCGCTGGGATTTTCGTAACGTACCGGCGAGCTTTGAGCTGAATGAGAAAAACGAACAGATCAAAGTGGCCAGCGAGTCAGATTTTCAGGTACAGCAACTGGTTGATATCCTGCGCGAAAAACTGGTGAAACGCGGTATCGAAGCAGGCGCGTTGGAGGTTCCAGAAGAGATGGAACACAGCGGCAAGACGTACAGCGTTAACGCCAAACTGAAGCAGGGCATTGAGCCTGAACAGGCGAAAAAAATCGTCAAGCTGATCAAAGACAGTAAGCTGAAAGTGCAAACACAGATTCAGGGTGAGCAACTGCGCGTAACCGGCAAAGCGCGTGACGATTTGCAAAGCGTCATGGCGTTGATTCGCGGAGCCAATCTGGGGCAACCCTTCCAGTTCACCAATTTCCGCGATTAATCGTAAAGGGCCAGCGATGCTGGCCCTATGTGACTCACGCTTGCCCGATCAGCGCTTCGAGCTGTTGACGGCTGGTCTTCTGACGATCGATTTTGACATAGGCGCTGCGCTCTTCCGGTACCACGATGGCCTCCGCTACGCCAGGGTGTATGCGTATCTTTTGTGCTAGTGCGGAGTCGTCCAATGCGTCATCGTGCAGTGCAATGCGCAAGCTGCTGAGATAAGGCGGATCCTTCATGCTGACGCCGATAATCAACCATAACGCGCAGAGCAGCGCTCCTGCTGCAAACACCCAGGCTGCACCGTGGAATTGAAACAGTGCGCCGCCCATGCTGCCGCCGATAGCAACGCCGATAAATTGGGTGGTGGAGTAGATCCCCATTGCGGTGCCTTTGTAACCCGCCGGTGCCTCTTTGCTGATAAGGGAGGGCAGCAGCGCTTCCATAATATTAAACGCCAGAAAAAATAGTTGAATGCCTGCCACAATAGTCCAAAATTGGCTGCCTGCCATCCATAAAAGCATCTCTGCGGCTAACAGCACTACGATACAGCCCACAAACACCCGCTTCATCTGCCGTTTCACTTCGGCATAAATGATAAAGGGCAGCACGCAGACAAAGGAGATCAGCATGGTGTACAGATAGATCTTCCAGTGTGATTCTGCTGGCAGACCTGCCTGTTCCAGCACGCGCGGCAGGGCGACAAAACTCGACATCAGCAGGATATGCAGGCACATAATGCCGATATTGAGTTTTACCAGACGGCTGTTACCGAGCACCTGGCGAATGCTGCCGCGCACAATGGCGGATTCCCGGTTGAGGGCATGGCTAGCGGCATTAGGGATCAGCGTCAGGGTTATTACAATTCCGAGCGATGCGAGCAGGGCCATGCACCAGAACAGGGACTGTAATCCCCAGGCGTGCGCAACGATCGGCCCAAGCACCATGGCGATGGCAAAGGTCACCCCGAAACTGATGCCGATAAAAGCCATTGCTTTGGTGCGATTTTGTTCGCGAGTGAGATCGGACAACAGCGCCATAACGGCGGCGGAGATCGCACCTGCTCCTTGTAACGCACGTCCGAGAATAATGCCCCAGATCGTGGTACTGAGGGCGGCAATCACGCTGCCGAGCACAAACATGAGCAGGCCGATGACGATGAGCAGTTTACGCCCGACGCGATCGGAAAGTAAACCAAAAGGCACCTGAAACAGCGCTTGCATCAGACCATAGATACCAATTGCGAGACCAATCAGCGATTCGCTGGCCCCTTGTAATGCCACGCCGTAGGTTGTTAGCACTGGCAACACCATAAACATGCCGAGCATACGCAGGGAAAAAACCGCACCTAAGCCCCAGGTTGCGCGCCGTTCGCGCGGCGTCATGATATTGTCTGTGAGGGATGTATCGTTCATGAAAACCTCAAATTCGCGTTGGCGCTATTGTAGTGCCTTACTCATCGGGTCGTAAATTGCAGCATTGTTACTTGATTTGGCGCACGGTCATAAAATGACATAGTAAATGCAGTAAGTGTGGGAAAGGGCGAAAAAAAAACAGACGATGGGGATCGTTTGTTTTTTCTACGTGCGAACGGTGAAACGTTAGCGCAGTGCGGTGAGCAGCACATCATGCATTGGCGTCATTGAGTCTACAGACATCATCACGCTCAATGATGTGATGGCAACGATCGAGAACACAAACAGTTTGCGCGCCCACACTTTGTCATCATTGGGTTTTTTGTAGCCCGACAGTGCCATGCCTAACCACCAGATACTTACAGAGGCTGCTACCACCAGATATTTATACCCGGCATAGCCACCCAGCGACAGCATCAGCGTAGCCACCATAAACGCCACGATATACAGCGTAATATGGTTTTTAGCCACGGAGATGCCTTTCACCACCGGCAGTACTGGAATGTTGGCGGCCTGATAATCCTTGAAACGGAAAATGGCGATAGCGTAGGAGTGCGGCATTTGCCACAGGCTGAAGATCAACAGCAGGATCAACGCACCCGCATCGAACTGGTTGCTTACGGCACAATACCCAATCACCGGCGGTGCAGCACCGGACAGGCTGCCGATCAGCGTGCCGTATACCGAGTGGCGTTTCATATACAGACTGTAGACGCCAACGTATACCACAAAGCCCATTACTGAAAGCCACATGGCTAGCGGGTTTGCCGCCACGTAGAGCAACGCAAAACCGGCAATACCTAACGCAGCCGCATAACTCAGTGACACATTGACTGAAATCAGCCCCTTCACCATCACTCTGTTTTTGGTTCTCTCCATCTTTTTGTCAATGTCACGGTCGATTACGTTGTTGAAGACGCAACCGGACGCAACCACCAACGACACCCCAAACAGGGTAGCGATAAAGAGGGGGTAATCAATGCTGCCTTTGGAAGCCAGCAGAAATCCCCCGATAACAGAAATCAGGTTGCCAAAAATGATCCCTGGTTTTGTGACTTGTAGGTATCGCTTAATCATCATGTCTGGCTCGATTACGGAATCATCATATTGTGGTGCGCGCTCAGCATAATCCAGATGGATCCTACTACCACGATAGCGATAATCAGAATGGCGAACACCAACGCTACCACGTTCCAGCGCTGCTCAGAAGAACTGTTCAGGTGCAGGAAGTAGACCAAGTGAACCAGGATCTGTACCACGGCGCAGCCAACCACACCGGCCATAATCACGCTGGGGGAGGCGGCACCCGCCATCACCAGACCAAACGGGATCACGGTCAGAATGACTGACATGACAAAGCCGATGACATAAGACTGTACGCTACCGTGGCTGGCGCCGTGATCGGTCGTTGAATGACTCATTGCATCGCCCCCATCAGATAAACTACGGTAAAGACACAAATCCATACCACGTCAAGGAAGTGCCAGAACAGGCTCAGACACATCAAACGGGTTTTCACGGTAGGGGTGATGCCCCAGCGTGAGACCTGAATCATCATCACCACAAGCCAGATGAGGCCTGAAGTTACGTGAACGCCGTGGGTGCCGACTAGCGCGAAAAAGGCCGACAGGAACGCGCTGCGATCCGGGCCGTATCCTTCTGCGATCAGGTGATGGAATTCATAGATTTCCATCCCGATAAACACCAGACCAAACAGGAAGGTGATAGCCAGCCAGGTGTTGATGCGCGCCACGTTGCCTTTGTACATGGCGATCATCGCCATGCCGAAGGTGATACTGCTCAACAGCAACGCGAAGGTTTCGACCAGCACAAACTTGAGATCAAACAGGTCTTTTCCGGACGGACCGCCCGCCGTGCCAGTTACCAGCACGGCATAGGTGGCGAACAATGAGCCGAAAATGATCAAATCGCTCATGAGGTAAACCCAGAACCCCAGCACCTTGGTGCCGCTGGCGTCGTGGTGCCCATGCTCTGCATGGGCGTCATGAGCAGCGTGATGATGCGTCAGAGTTTCAGTTGTCATGTTTCACACCTGCTTTGCTGATATTGTCGAAGTGCTGGTTCTCAATCTCTTCGATTTGTTTGACCGGAACGTAGTAATCCACATCGCGGTTAAAACTGTGCACAATCCAGGTCACGATCATGCCGACGAAACCGGCAATCGCCATCCACCAGATATGCCAGATCATGGCGAAGCCGAACACCAGACTGAACGCTGAGATAATCACGCCAGCGCCGGTGTTTTTCGGCATATGAATTTCTTCATAGCTGACCGGTTTTTTGTTGGCTTCACTGCGCTCTTTCTGTTCCCAGAAGGCATCGCGTACCTGAACGTTCGGCACGATGGCGAAGTTATAGAACGGCGGTGGGGACGAGGTTGCCCACTCCAACGTGCGGCCACCCCACGGGTCACCGGTCAAATCACGGTTTTGGTCGCGATCGCGGATACTGACATAGAACTGCATCAATTGGCACAGTACGCCAAGGCCGATCAGTGCGGCACCGACAGAGGCAACTACCAGCAGTGAGTGGAACTGCGGATCAATCTGTTGGCTGAGGCGACGGGTCATGCCCATAAAGCCCAGCACATACAGCGGCATAAAGGCGGTGAAGAAGCCGATAATCCAGAACCAGAACGCGCGTTTGCCCCAAGTTTCGTTCAGCGTGAAGCCAAACGCTTTCGGAAACCAGTAGGTAATACCGGCAAAAATACCAAACACCACGCCGCCGATAATGACGTTATGGAAGTGCGCAATCAGGAACAGGCTGTTGTGCAGTACAAAGTTGGCACCCGGCACCGCCAGCAGCACCCCGGTCATCCCACCGATGGTAAAGGTGATGATAAAACCAGTAGTCCACAACATGGCAGAGTTCGGCTGGATTCGGCCCTGATACATGGTGAACAGCCAGTTGAAGATTTTCACCCCGGTCGGGATGGAAATGATCATGGTAGCAATACCAAAGAAGGCGTTAACGTTCGCGCCAGACCCCATGGTGAAGAAGTGGTGCAGCCAGACGATAAACGACAGTACGGTAATGGCGATGGTCGCCCACACCAGCGAGGTGTAACCGAACAGACGCTTCTTACAGAAGGTGGCAACCACTTCGGAGTAAACGCCGAAAATGGGCAGAACCAGAATGTACACCTCAGGATGGCCCCAGGCCCAGATGAGGTTGATGTACATCATCATGTTGCCGCCCATATCATTGGTAAAGAAATGGGTGCCCAGATAGCGATCCAGAGTCAGTAAGGCGATGGTGACGGTCAAAATCGGGAAGGCGGCGATGATCAGCACGTTGGTGCACAGTGCCGTCCAGGTAAAGACCGGCATTTTCATCAGCGTCATACCCGGTGCACGTATACGGATAATGGTCGCGAAGAAGTTGACGCCAGTCAGCGTAGTACCCAGACCGGAGATCTGTAGACTCCATATCCAGTAATCCACACCTACGCCAGGACTGTACTCCTTGCCGGAAAGCGGCGGATAGGCCACCCAACCGGTTTGCGCAAACTCACCGATACCCAGCGACAGGTTGATCAGGACAACCCCTACCACGAATAGCCAGAAGCTGAGCGAGTTAAGGAAAGGGAAGGCCACGTCGCGTGCGCCGATTTGCAGCGGCACTGCCAGGTTCATCAAACCGACCACAAACGGCGTTGCCACGAAGAAAATCATGATCACGCCGTGCGCGGTAAATATCTGATCGTAGTGGTGGGCATTAAGGAAGCCTGCCTCACCGGCAGACGCCAAGACCTGCTGACCACGCATCATGATGGCATCGGCAAAGCCACGAATCATCATGATAAACGCAACGATCATATACATGATGCCGATGCGTTTGTGGTCTACCGAGGTAAACCATTCAGCCCACAGCCACTTCCATTTACCGAAATAAGTGATGGCCGCCAACAGGGCGAGGCCGCCGACGATGATGCCGGCCACCGTAACCATAATAATGGGTTCATGATACGGAACCGCATCAAGAGTTAGTTTTCCGAACATCGTCTTATCCCTCGGCGCCTTGGTGCGAGGCGTGCTCGCTCATGTTCATATTGTCACCGTGTTGCATGCCGCCTGGCTGCGTTTCGCCTTCAGCGTGGTGATGCGCAGGCGCACCGCCGCTTTGCGTGAATTTGCGAATCAGGTTTTCAAACAGCTCAGGTTGCACGCTGGAGAAGTACTCTACCGGGTGGAATTCGCTGGGTTTGGCCAGAGCATTGAATTCCTCCGTGCTGTTCAGCGTTTTGTTGGAGGCACGCACGGTGGCAACCCAATGGTCGAATTCCTGCTGGCTTGGAGTGGCAATGGCAGTAAATTTCATGCCGGAGAAGCCTTTCCCGCTATAACCACCAGAAATACCGTCATATTTACCCGGCTCGTTGGCGATAAGATGCAGTTTGGTTTGCATGCCCGCCATCGCGTAAATCTGCCCACCCAGACGCGGAATGAAGAAAGAGTTCATTACGGTATCGGAGGTGATTTTGAAATTCACCGGCACATTGGTTGGGAACACTAACTCGTTGACCGTGGCGATACCCAATTCCGGGTAAACAAACAGCCATTTCCAGTCGAGTGAAATCACTTCGACGGTAATCTGCTTGGCCTCGGAGACCAACGGCTTATACGGATCCAGTGAATGGGTGGTTTTCCAAGTAATGGTACCCAGAATAAGAATGATGATGATGGGAACTGTCCATACCACCGCTTCTATCTTGTTGGAGTGTGACCAGTTCGGGGTGTATTTCGCTTTGGTGTTGGAAGCGCGAAACTTCCAGGCAAAAGCGATGGTCATCACGATTACCGGAATAACTACGATCAACATCAACCCGAGTGCCGTCAGAATCAACGACCGTTGCTCCAACCCGACCTGTCCTTTGGGGTTCATTAATGCCACATCACAACCGCTCAGTAGTGCTGCGGCAGCGAATAAAGACAACATCCCAAAAATTTTATCGTACTTCCTGAGTCTCATCTAGCGACCTCAATAACAAGGGCTCTATTGTCATTTCATGCGAGCGGGCATTTTACGGTAAGGTTACTGCACTGTAAACATGATTAAGGTTATGTCAGCGCTTTGTTGCTGATTTTTGCCCTGAATGTCACAATTACCTTGTCGTTAGGAAAAATTTATTAAAAACAGTGAATTAAAATTTATCCCATAGAGAAGTATGGATGGATAAAAAAAATTACAACCCGCCTGAAGAGGAATTTTCCATCGAACCAACATGATTGCCTCTCACACATTTTCCCAACAATTAAATAGCCAGAAAAAAGTGAGCCAACGTAAAAAAATAACGTTGGCTGATAGCAGACTAGTGAAAAAAAATAATACGATGCGGTGATAACCACGCAGGTTTATCGCTATTTTCAGGCTTCAGGTGACGGTGAATTATGCAGCGATAAATAGTCGAGTACGCAACCTAAAAGCGCCCCAGAAACGACAAAAATAACCAATAGAATAAGAATGTTATAATTGATTGTTTCAACTGCATTGTCACCCAACGCGTGGGCGATGGTCAAGGTCAGTCAGATGAATAACAGCGCACACCCAGCGGCTAGGAGACGCAGCGCGAAGCGGTAATAGCGGGGATAGGTATACGTACCATAAATGTGCCGGTACGCTGGGTGTACTCTAGGGTTTGTCTGCATACTAATAGCAGGACTAATCTCGGCACCGAGATCGCAATGGTAAATAAATAGAACCAGGCCCAACCATGGGTCTCTACAAACCAGCCTGCGATCGGGCCAACGTAGACGCGCCCCACGGCCGAGAGTGCGGAAAGCAGCGCAAACTGGGTAGCGGAAAACGACGTGTTGCATAAGGTCATCAGTAACGCCACGAACGCCGCTGTGCCCATCCCGCCGCACAGGTTTTCCAGAAAGATAACCCCTGCCATGCTGATCAGATGTTTGGTCGTGATCGCCAGCAGCCAGTAGCCTGCGTTAGAGATGGCCTGCAAGATGCCGAATAGCAGCAACGCACGGAACAAGGTCATACGTTGCATTAACAACCCGCCGTACAAGGCACCAATAATGGTGGCGAGTAACCCCAACGTTTTGTTGACCAGTCCGACGTCGCCAGCATTGAAACCTACGCCGCGAATCAGGAACGGGGGACTCAGGCTCATCGCAAAGGCGTCGCCCAACTTATACAGCACGATCAGCAATAAAATCAGCCAGGCGTTATTGCGCGAAAAGAAGTCGCGCAGTGGGGCAAACATTGCCTGTTCAAGGGTGCGCGGTGCCGGAGCATCCAACACCGGTTCAGGCGCACGCAAGGCCCTGCAGGAGCAGCAGCGCCATCAGCACATAGGTGGCGTGCCAACCGAGATAACGATCGGCCATCCACAGCGCCAATCCACCCGAAACCAGCATGGCCAGACGGTAACCCAATACGGAAATGGCCGCGCCCGAGCCGCGCTGATCGGCGGGTAACAGGTCCGCTTTGTAGGCGTCAAACACGATATTCTGCGAGGCGGAACAAAATGCCACCAAAACCGCAATAGCGGCTAACCACCACAGATGCTTACCAAGTTCCAGCAGCGCCATTGAGGCAATCAATCCGATCAGCAGCACCTGACTGACCAGCAGCCAGCCACGGCGACGGCCGAGGAAGGGCGGGGTGTAACGGTCCATCATCGGTGCACACATAAACTCGAAAACATAGGCTTGTCCCACTAGGGAGAAGAAACCGATGGTTTTCAAATCGACGTTAGCGACCGCCATCTAGGCCTGCAACGTACCAGAGGTCAGCGCCAGCGGTAGCACGGACGCAAAACCCAGTAGCAGCAGCGACAGTGAATACGGCTGACGAAAAAGGGTAAAAAAGCGATGTAGCATGGTAGATACTTCCCTCTATCCCACAGAACAGGATAGAGGAAAACAGCGTGGGAATTATCGGGCGTTAGCCTTAATGAAGCTGCTGACAGTGGTGTCTTGTGCCATGTCATTGATGACATCGCCCAATACCGTATTAACAGCGTTGGTGATTTTTTCGTTGGTCGCGGTCAACGCGCCCTGAACGTTATAGGTTGAGCGGTAATTTTTGACCTGCTTGTTGCCGTTGGCAGCCTGAGAGATGATCGAAATATCCGCGCGTGCAGTGATATTATGACGCAGGTTGCCTTCTGAAACGTCAGCATACAGTTGGTTTACCACGACTTGTAGCGAAACCGGGCCACCGTTTCCGATCATGTAACCGCGTGAGGACATCTGTTTTTCCAGCGCTTCTTGCAACAGGAAACGCAGGTCGCGTGAAGGCGTCAGCACGATCAGTTGCCCGTCGCGGTTGATTTTGGCTAATGCCTGATCGGCACGCTGATCGGCCCCGTTGATGCTGACAGTGACGCCCATCAGGGTTGGGTCTTGCGCTGGCACGTTAATTTTAGGAGAGACATCAAGCGTATTGCTTTGATTGGCGCATCCGGCGAGCATCAGCACGGCCAATACGGGAAAAAACAGTTTTTTTAACATTGTGCATTTTCTCAGTAATGATTAGGGTGGTTCGCTGGTAAGAAATTCCCGTTATCATACCATTGCCGGCAGCGGGTGAAAGGACGAATTCAGGGGAAATACTCTGGAAATGGCCATTTTTTCGGCGCGATGCTGTGAGATATCGCGATCGCCGGATTGACAGATAGTGTGTTCACCTCATTTTTCTGCCAGTGGAATATACTGTCTGGCAAGATCAACAAGCAATAAGGACGACGTCATGCATGCCACCATTGAGGCGAAATTGCGCGCAGCTTTTGCCCCCACGCATCTGGATGTGATCAATGAAAGCCATCAACATCGCGTGCCTGCGGGTTCGCAAAGCCATTTTAAGGTGGTATTGGTGAGTGAAACCTTTACCGGACAGCGCACCATTGGCCGTCATCGCGCGGTTTATGCCACGCTAGCGACGGAATTGGAAAATGGCCTGCACGCGTTGGCGCTGCATACTTACACGCCGCAAGAGTGGTCCGATGCGCGGGGCCAGGCCCCGAAATCACCTGCCTGTGGCGGTGCTGGCATTGACGCCTGATTGATGCCAACGACGCATAAAAAGAGACGCATAAGAGGTGACTGACATCAAAGCTCGCTTATCTTGTCATAATAGTCTGCGCACTTTTCTCGACTCACTCCCTCTATGCCGCTATAATGCCGCGTCTTATTTTCCGGAAATGTCATCGGGACGCTTCTGACGACAAGGAACAGGGTTCAGATACCAGCTGTTGCTGTCGCGGTTCTGTGGGGTTATGTCCAAACCGACACCCATGCGTATATGGTTTTGGAGCTGACCGAGCACTGTGATTTTTTGAGGTAACAAGATGCAAGTTTCAGTTGAAACCACCCAAGGCCTTGGTCGCCGCGTAACAATTACCGTCACTGCTGATAGCATTGAAGAAGCGGTAAAAAAAGAGCTGGTTAACGTTGCTAAAAAAGCGCGCGTTGACGGTTTTCGTAAAGGCAAAGTGCCGATGAACGTTATCGCTCAGCGTTATGGCGCTTCCGTGCGTCAAGACGTGTTGGGCGATCTGATGCAGCGTCATTTCGTTGACGCCATCGTTAAAGAAAAAATCAATCCCGTTGGTGCGCCGAACTATGTGCCGGGCGAATACAAGCTGAATGCCGATTTCACCTACGCGGTAGAGTTTGAAGTCTATCCGGAAGTAGAGCTGAAAGGCCTGGACACCATCGAAGTTGAAAAACCGCTGGTTGATGTGGTTGATGCTGACGTTGATGCCATGCTGGAAGTGCTGCGCAAGCAACAAGCCACCTGGAAAGATACCGATGCTGCCGCTGGTGCAGAAGATCGCGTAACAGTGGACTTTACCGGCACTATCGACGGCGAAGTGTTCGATGGCGGTAAAGCGTCTGATTTCGTTCTGGCTATGGGCCAGGGCCGCATGATTCCATGCTTTGAAGAAGGTCTGGTGGGTCACAAAGCAGGTGAAGAGTTCATTACCGACGTGACCTTCCCAGAAGACTACCACGCTGAAAACCTGAAAGGGAAAGCAGCGCAGTTCGCTATCGTCCTGAAGAAAGTGGAAGAGCGTGAACTGCCGGAACTGACCGCAGAATTCATCGCACGTTTCGGCGTGGCGGATGGTTCTGTTGAAAGTCTGCGGGCTGAAGTGCGTAAAAACATGGAACGTGAGCTGAAAGGCGCAGTGCGTAACCGTATCAAGTCTCAGGTGATCGACGGTCTGGTGAAAGCCAATGATATCGACGTTCCTGCTGCGCTGATCGACGGCGAAATTGACGTTCTGCGTCAACAAGCGGCACAACGCTTTGGTGGCAACGCCAAGCAAGCGGCTGAACTGCCGCGTGAACTGTTTGAAGAGCAAGCTAAACGTCGCGTTGTCGTGGGTCTGCTGCTGGGCGAAGTGATCAGCACCAACGAACTGAAAGCGGACGATGATCGCGCTAACGCGCTGATCGAAGAGATGGCTTCTGCCTACGAAGATCCGCAGGAAGTGGTTGCTTACTACAGCAAAAACAAAGAGCTGATGAACAACATGCGCAACGTTGCTTTGGAAGAGCAAGCGGTTGAAGTGGTGTTGTCTAAGGTGAAAGTGGTCGAGAAAGCCGTCAGCTTCAACGATCTGATGAACCAGCCTGCTACGGCGTAATTCGCTGTCTGGCTTCGGTCGGTTATCTTTTCCAAAATAAGGGTCTTGTATTCAATGAGTTGATGTAGCATCAAACGTAGTACTCGCGTTCGATGTAAGTACCGATGATCCTATCGTGCATTTCGGATGATTTTGAATATCCGAGCGTCTTGCGATTGAGCCGTTGCAATCGGTTACGCGGTGTCATATGTGCACGCTCAATACGCTGTGTATACAGCTTGCTAACAATGCGTTTTACTTTTGGAAGTTCGTCGTTGTAAGCCCTGTAGCCATCCGTGTTTGCATGACTGACGACGGTAACGCTGATGGCCACTTTTGCCATAACCGTGTTTTTTCACATTAGATGTGGCCTTGTTGAATAATAGGTAATCATGCTGTTTTTCCATGCCAGTTTTGGTTGAAAATGCTTGTCATCTCAGGTGTACACTTTTCTCATGAGGCCTAACTGCATGATTTTACGTTGCGAGGATCTGTCGTTTCACTGGGCTGCCAGCATAAAATCTATTTATTCAACAAAGCCCGAGGAGAATTGTAATATGTCTTCGCTTTGCAGAAACGGAAAGTTGCTGTCTGAGATAAAAAGTGAGAAAGGAAGCGTAGCGATTGAGTTTTTTTTCTACTTTTCTTCTATTGTACTGCTCTGTTTTTTATTGGTTGATTACAGTCGATATTTTTTAAACAAAGGCTATATGGAGCGTGTCAATCATTCTCTTGCCACCGTGTTGCGTGAACGCACTGCACTTTATCATGGGAAAGAGATCTTGACACAGGATGATGTCAATCAGTTAGATTTGCTGGCAAATATGCTCTTGGCTGAATCTCGTATCGGGGAAAAGTATAATCTCTATGTGGATGCTATCTATTTTGATGAAGATGTAAAGTCAGAAAAAAAGATAAAAGGTAAGCCCATGTCGTTTACTGTAGTTCATGTAAAAGAGGGTAATTGTCCAAAGTCAGAGTTTGCAAAGGATTTCACTAAACATATTCTGCTTTCCCCTTTTTCTCATGCTGATACTGGGTCGACGCGAACTGAGCATTGGCTACCTGTTTATCAAGTCACTCTCTGTACTCAAAGTCAGTATAGTTTGTTAATGAAAATATTACGTGCTATTGGACCATCTGTAGGAAATATCTCAGTGAGTAATGCGGTAATCCCTCGGTGAGTTTTTGGAGTTCGATAATTATTTCAGGGAGCGTCATGAAGATAAAATATGCTGTTTATTTCTTTCTGTTGGTATTCCGCAGAGAGTCTGGTGCAATGGCATTGCCGTTTGCTATTATGTTTCCAATATTATTGATGTTTTTTTCTTTTGCACTTGATGGGGCGCATTTCCAGTCAAACCGTGCCCGATTGGCAGATGCGATGAATCAGGGGGTATTAGCTATTGCGATAAACGATCGCTGTGATTACGTCGCGGATAAAGAATGTGCTGTTAAGCATGGAAACAAAGAAGCCAATGAAAAGGTTCTGAGAGACTATCTGAATTATTATCTGCCCTATGTGACGTTTACTGATAATGATCTTGACGTTATTGTCAGTCTGAACCGCGATAATTCAGAAAAATTAACCTCAATTGATTATAATGCATCTGGTATTGCGACATTACATCCTATCTTCAAAAAATATAATGAGGTTGGATTTAACGATGATATTCATATACGTGCAGATAGTTCTGCTGGCACGGTAAGAAAATCTATAGAACATAAAAATATCCCTACGGATTTCGTTTTTATTGTAGACGTTTCTGGCTCAATGGGTTTTGATATTAATGGGTCCAAGCCTGATGTTAAAGGCGGTATCAAATATGATATTTTGAAAGATGCGGTAGTGGATTTTTCTCAAATTATTCTTAATGGTAATGAGAAAAATACCATTGGCATTGTTCCTTTTAATACTGGTGTTCCAGTTATATTGAGTAAAAATGACCTTTTTGGTGGAAAAGAAATTGGCTGTTCTTTTGTCGGTAAACTTAAAAAAGAGTATGCGAAAGTTAGCAATAAAAATATTGATTTTAACTTTTGGTATAACAAAAACTTCAATGAGAATAATAAGAGTTTCGATCAGCAGGATAAGGTAATTACCTCTTATTATAAATCAGTCGTCTCACCTTTTTTGGGACTCACCATGGAGCAAATGGTTAATGATAAAAAGTGGTGCACTGAAATTTCGAAGATAAATGGTTCTTACAGCTGTGATGCTGATCCTCGTGCTAATTTGCGTGCGCATCATGAAGAATTTACTCTTCATTATAATAATGTTAAGAAATTATACACATTAGCAAAAAGATATTTTAATGTTGTAAATGTTGATACTATTGATTTCGATGAAACTTTGAAGGATGACTACTTGTTTTCTGATAAGTCAGTTACTACTTATCCCTATTTTAGTTATTATAGAGAAGATGGCATGTTTAATGAAATGTGTAATGGTTCTGTGCGAGGTGGAGTAAAGTCAATATCCGAATCTGATGTAGAAAAAAAAACTAATTTTTCTCAATATTCGCGAAATACTGGTCCACCGTATTCTTATTTAATTGAATTAACCTCTAATGCTGACATTATCTCTCAATTTAAGAAAATGAGTATTCTTGGAGCGAGCACTGACAGTAGTAGTGGTTTGCTGCGATCGCTACCTGTGATCGCAAAGGGTAATAACCCTAAAAAAGTCATTATCATGGTTACTGATGGGGAAGATAGCGGTGGGCCGAAAGAGTTGACCACAGCTCTTCATAAGGAATACCATATTTGCAAACGAATAAAAGAGGGTTTGTTAAATCACAACAAAATTCATAAGACAGTGGCGGTGGATATATTTTTTATTTCCTTAGCTAAGAACGGGACTGATGATGACAATGTTAAGTTTTGGCGGGAATTCTGTGTTGGAGACGATAATGCTTTTGTTGCGAGTGATTATCTAAGTCTGGTGAATATACTGGCAAAAATATCTAAAAAAGAAAAAATAAACTTTATCGATAAAAGTGGTTTTTAATTGATAGGCTTCGTCCGTATTTGGGAGGGATATGAGAACAATAGTAATTGCAGATACACTCTATTATCGTTATATAGGATTGAGCGATCTTTTTTATAAAAAGTTCGACGGCAATCCTGATGTGGATGTGTTCGATCACTACAACGAGAAAAAGCTAACGCGTAGGGGAGAATACCGTAATGCGCTGGTCATTGGTAATCAAACCTTTCATGAAATGGAGAGAACTAATCGATTATTACACGCCAATAACAGCGATATAATTGTTTATCGTATTTTTTTTTCCGATATGATCAAACTACGACGCTTGAAGCGACATTTGGTACTGAGTCCTTATTGTATCGTGGTGTCTTCAGATATCGCTAATCGTGATTTATTTATGCTAAGCCATTCATGGCTGGGGTGTTTAGAAAAAGATAAATTCGCCTATGTCAGGTTTAATTCACACGAGCGACAACTGTTACAGTATTGGGAGGAGATAACACATGGTCATATTCCTGCTGGGCTTAAGAATATAGCCTACTCCGTTATCAGTCGTTTAAAACGAAAGATGGATATTCGCAGTGAATACTCTCTTTATTTGCTGTGGCGGATAACGCATCTGGGGATTTTTTCTTTGAACAATTTTTCAATGGGCAGTAACCGCAACCGGGTCAGAGCGCCTGTACCGAGTAAACTGTCGGCTACGCCCTCAATTCCCCACGGCTATTTTTTTCTGCGCTGAGTCTGTTGCATCGTCTGAAGGCCCGGTGAGCGTCGCTCCACGGACAGCGTTCTGTCGCTTAGAAATCCCAGTCATTATCTTCGGGGCTTTGTTGAATAAATCAGAACTTGTAACGACTGCGCCCCATACGGGTCGATTGTTACGTGATGCGAATACTGTTCGGCATTCCTGATAGCGTGATCCGGTTAAGCGCTTTGACCATGACCATGGCTTCACCCACCTGAG
>NZ_JAHWCO010000054.1:0-1292 GCF_020054415.1 Candidatus Symbiopectobacterium sp.
TCAGGTGGGTGAAGCCATGGCCATGGTCAAAGCGCTTAACCGGATCACGCTATTAGGAATGCCGAACAGTATTCGCATCACGTAACAATCGACCCGTATGGGGCGCAGTCATTACAGTTCTGATTTATTCAACAAAGCCCCTTGAATGCTTGAACCTTTCTCTTTCGGATGTACTGCAACGATTCAAAACGTTAAATGATGGCGAACATCACATTGTGGCTGATGAAAAACAACGTGTGCTCGCCAAGAAAACTCTGTCTGAAGCATTCATGAAAGCGCGTCGTGAATCTGGTTTGGAGTGGGAGGGCAATCCCCCTTCGTTTCATGAAATTAGAAGTCTGTCCGCTCGCTTACATGCTGAGGAGAAAGGGAAAGACTATGCACAAAGACTCCTGGGTCATAAATCAGCAACCATGACCGACAAGTACCGGGATGTAAGAGGCTCAGAATGGACGGAAGTGTAATTATTTCGATCAAATTTCGAGTAACTTCGATAGATTGCTTGTAACCCTTTGAATCAAAATGCTGATATCTCTCCGCCGCTGTATAACTACCAGCGCCGGGCTTTGTTGAATAAATAGATTTTATGCTGGCAGCCCAGTGAAACGACGGATCGTCGCAACGTAAAATCATGCAGTTAGGCCTCATGAGAAAAGTGTACACCTGAGATGACAAGCATTTTCAACCAAAACTGGCATGGAAAAACAGCATGATTACCTATTATTCAACAAAGCCCCCTCAATAGTGAAAAAGGCTAAACTACGGAGTTTTCCCGTAGTTTCATTTTCTATCTCTCTTATCAACCCCTTAGTATCTGGTCGGCGCATGAATTCATGTATTTCAAATGTTCTTTCTGAGCGCTTTTGCCCCTCTGATTTTTTAGCCGCTTTCTGTAAATCATTCAGACGAAAATAACCTGATTTATCAGTTTTGATCACAACGCCGCTTATGATTATCGATAATTTATTCATTGCGTTTACCTTTTCTATGAAATGAACCTTTGCCGAAATAGAACGTCAGCCCACCGAAGGCTCGCCAGCACAAACTGACGCCCTCAAAGGCTCATTCCATAGGTTCAGGTTCGGTGTTTTTAGATGCGCTTTCGGTGCGCGGGGATATTGCGGACACAAAAATCCCGGATTAACCGGGCCTCATTGTCTGGTTTCGCAGCTACCTGGCAGGTAAATTCTTCCGGGATCCTTCGATTTCCCGAATGCTTCGCTTGTCGGCGTTACACTTCTCAATAACGGTCAGCAGTTCTTCATTCAGCGCTACGCTCTGGCCGTATGTCA
>NZ_JAHWCO010000358.1:0-10549 GCF_020054415.1 Candidatus Symbiopectobacterium sp.
GTCGTTGTAAGCCCTGTAGCCATCCGTGTTTGCATGACTGACGACGGTAACGCTGATGGCCACTTTTGCCATAACCGTGTTTTTTCACAGGAGATGTCTGTTCACAAAACGGGCATCTTACATCAACTTTAGCCACTGTATGGCTTTGTTGAATAAATAGATATTATGCTGCGTAGCCATAAAGGCTGCGGATTCCCTTGACGTAAAATCAGTATGTTAAATCCAGAGCGTAGTGATGCATCCCGGAGCGATCAGCATTTTGATCCAAAACAGGCGTGTCATAACAGCATTATTCCCTATTATTCAACAAAGCACCACTGTATTCCACATCCAAAACCGGACATTTCACAATGCAATCAACATATTGAATACACGACCATGAAAATATCGCTATTTCATTACCCGAAATGGCTGGGATTCCACGCGGAGATCGACACGCGCAGATGTTGAAGAGCGTTATAAATCGGACTCCGCCTCTGAATACCCTGCCGATGCAAACCATCAAATTGCCGACAGATAGAACGGGCCATCATATTATTCTCTCGGTATGGATGGTGTTAGACACGGGGGCTGGTTTTTATTCTGCCTTCGACGTTAACTTCGTCGGTGGCGGCGGCGAGACGGAAAATCCGGCGCCGTGGTCTCCGAACAGCGTGTTTTATCCTGTGGGCGTTTATGTTTCGCGCAACGGGGGGGGGTTTATCGCTGCCGGAGCGCTCATACATCCAATAGCTGCTGGGCGCCAGGAGTTGCCTTTGTCCTTTGGAGTTATGTCAGGCCGATGGTTTAGAACATCGCATTTCACACTACACTTGCAAACCGGACACTGATGTGTCCGTTTTTTTGTTTTTTATATAACACTTTGAAAAATAATAATAAAAACTTATTCATTGCCTAAGCACCTACAAGCACAGTAGCCTACAGCATCTCTTTTTCGCGTAAGCTTGCCCCATGCTACTACTTATCGACAACTACGACTCCTTCACCTACAACCTCTACCAGTACTTTTGTGAGCTGGGCGCAGAGGTGTTGGTTAAACGCAACGACGCCCTGATGTTGGCGGACATTGAAGCGCTGGCCCCTACGCATCTGGTGTTCTCCCCTGGTCCTTGCACACCGGATGACGCGGGTATTTCTCTGGCAGCGATTCGCCATTTTGCAGGCAAACTGCCCATTCTGGGTGTGTGTCTCGGCCATCAGGCGATGGGGCAGGCATTTGGTGCGCGCGTGGTGCGGGCGCGCCAGGTGATGCATGGAAAAACCTCCGTAATACAGCACACCGGGAGCGGCGTTTTTAGCGGGTTGACGCTGCCATTAACAGTGACGCGCTACCACTCTCTGGTGATCGATCCCGCTTCTTTGCCCGTCGAGTTTGACGTCACGGCCTGGACAGAGCGTGAAGGTGAGCGTGATGAAATCATGGGAATACGCCACCGTACCTTGCCGTTAGAAGGGGTGCAGTTTCATCCTGAGAGTATTCTGAGTGAGCAGGGGCATCAATTGTTGCAGAACTTCCTTAATACCTGAGGTTATCAGCATCGGTTGCGATAAAACGGACTGTCATAACGCGCTATTTTATAACCTTGTGTATTGATTTTTATGCATATTTGATGATTATATTTTCACTTTAAGCGTTGTGAACGGAAGCAAATGACAACAGATTCAAAGGCGGTAACGCGGGCGACGCATGACAAAGTGATTCTACCCGTATACGCACCGGCGCAATTTGTGCCGGTTAAAGGCAAAGGTAGCCGCGTATGGGATCAGCAGGGGCGCGAGTATATCGACTTTGCCGGTGGGATTGCGGTAACGGCATTGGGTCATTGCCACCCGGCGCTGGTGGCGGCGTTAAAGCAGCAGGGTGAAACGCTGTGGCACACCAGCAATATCTTCACCAATGAGCCAGCGTTGCGTCTGGCCAGCAAACTGATCGACGCCACCTTTGCCGAGCGCGTGTTCTTTGTTAACTCTGGTGCGGAAGCTAACGAAGCGGCTTTCAAGCTGGCTCGTCACTATGCGATTAAACGCCACAGCCCGTATAAAACCAAAATCATTGCGTTCTACAATGCGTTTCACGGCCGTACGTTGTTCACTGTTTCTGTAGGTGGGCAGGCGAAATACGCCGATGGCTTCGGACCAAAACCGGCCGATATCGTGCACGTGCCGTTCAACGATCTGGCCGCAGTAAAAGCGGTGATGGATGACCACACCTGCGCCGTGGTGCTGGAGCCGATTCAGGGCGAGGGTGGAATTACACCGGCCACGCCGGAATTCCTCAAAGGCGTGCGTGAGCTGTGCGATCAGCATCACGCTCTGCTGGTGTTTGATGAAGTGCAAAGCGGCATGGGGCGTTCTGGCAAGTTGTTTACCTACATGCACTATGGCGTGACGCCGGATATTCTCACTACGGCGAAAGCGTTGGGCGGCGGTTTTCCCATCAGCGCCATGCTGACCACTGAAGAAGTCGCCTCTGTGATGACCGTCGGTGTACACGGCACTACTTACGGCGGTAATCCGCTGGCTTGTGCGGTGGCTGAAGCAGCATTGGACACCATCAACACTCCGCAGGTGCTTTCCGGTGTACAAGCGCGCCACGAGCGTTTCGTTTCGATTCTTCAGGCAATTAATGAAGAGCACGGTATTTTTGAGCAGATTCGCGGTATGGGCCTGCTGATTGGTGCAGAACTGAAGCCAAAATGGCACGGTCAGGCGGGCAAGTTCCTTGCCGCTGCCGCAGAGCAAGGCGTGATGGTGCTGGTCGCGGGACCTAACGTGATGCGTTTTGTGCCGTCGCTGGTGATTGATCTGGAAGATATCGAGCAGGGCATGGCGCGGTTCGCGCGGGCGGTGGAAGCGGTAGTAAAAGCGGCGTAGCTCGCCGGGTCAAAAAGCACACTGCGCGGTGCGCAACGTGCTTTTGTCTAAACGGCGCTGGTGATATCAGCGTGTGCCGTACACCACGATGGTTTTGCCGTGTGCCGAGATCAGATTCTGATCTTCCAGCATTTTCAGAATACGGCCTACCGTTTCGCGAGAACAGCCAACAATCTGACCAATTTCCTGACGCGTGATCTTGATTTGCATCCCATCTGGGTGCGTCATGGCATCGGGTTGCTTCGCCAGGTTCAACAGCGTCTGCGCAATGCGGCCCGTGACATCCAGGAAGGCCAGGTTGCCCACTTTCTGAGACGTCACCTGGAGGCGACGCGCCATCTGTGAGGAAAGACGCATCAGAATATCCGGGTTGACCTGGATCAACTGACGGAATTTTTTATAGGATATTTCAGCGACTTCACAGGCAGTTTTTGCCCGTACCCATGCACTGCGTTCCTGGCCCTCTTCGAACAGGCCCAGTTCCCCTATAAAATCCCCCTGGTTGAGGTAGGAGAGGATCATTTCCTTGCCTTCTTCATCCTTGATCAGCACAGCCACTGAGCCTTTCACGATGTAGTAAAGCGTTTCTGCCTTTTCACCTTGGTGAATCAGAGTGCTCTTTGATGGATACTTGTGAATATGACAATGAGAAAGGAACCATTCAAGAGTCGGGTCTGTCTGCGGTTTGCCGAGAACCATTCGCTGTTATCCTCTGTTGTAATTCACTGCGCAAATTACAGGGTTCAGAGTTCCCTGTACGGCGTATTAACGTGCTAGTAGTAAAAATTCCGTGTTGGCGGACTGACGTCAGGGAATATACTGGCCTCTGTATGGCGACGTCACGACACGTTCTTACCGTCAGTATAAAACTGAAGGAACGGATTCTATTCCTGTTTGTAACACAGCTTGACGAGCCTGTCTCGTGTTGTCTCGCTTCAGCATGATTAAGCTCTAGTTATCGGCGGTTTTTATATATAACAGTGAGTAATTTTCAAATAAATTTGAGGAATTGTGGATGCAAGCGCGCGTAAAATGGGTCGAAGATCTGACCTTTCTCGGTGAGTCGTCATCCTGGCATCAGATCCTAATGGATGGCAATGCTGGTGATAAAGCTCCCAGTCATATGGAGATGGTGTTGATGGCGGCAGGAGGCTGTAGCGCCATTGATGTGGTGTCCATTTTGCAAAAGGGTCGCAATACGATTACCGGGTGTGAGGTCAAATTATCCTCCACGCGTCGTGAAGAAGTGCCGCGTCTGTTTACCCATATCAACCTGCATTTTGTCGTCACGGGCGTGGGGTTGACGGATAAAGTGGTTGAACGGGCGGTATCGCTGTCGCATAGTTTTCTGGCGGGCTGTGTGTTTTATCTCAGCACGCGCTACGCCCTTCTGCCAGCCGTTTTACCAAAGGTGCCATGATCAGTTCCATGGCGAGTCCCATTTTCCCCCCGGCACCACCAGCGTATTGATGTGTGAAATAAACGAGCCTTGCAGCATGGCCAGTAGGTAGGGATAGTCAATATGCTCGACGCCCTGGAAATGGATCACCACAAAGCTCTCGTCCAACGAAGGGATCGCCTTGGCTGCAAAGGGGTTTGAGGTATCGATCATCGGTACGCGCTGGAAGTTGATATGGGTGCGAGAAAACTGCGGCGTGATATAGGTGATGTAATCCTCTATGGAACGCACCACCGAATCCATCACGGCTTCACGTGAGTGACCGCGTTCATTGGTATCGCGAACCAGCTTTTGAGTCCATTCCAGATTGACGATGGGGACCACGCCGACCAGTAGGTCAACGTGCTGGGCAACATCGTACTGGTCGGTGACCACCGCGCCGTGCAGACCCTCATAAAACAGCATATCGGTAGGATGCTGCATCGGATCCCACGGCGTAAAGGTGCCGGGCACTTTATTGTAAGGGATCGCCTCATCGTAAGTGCGCAGGTATTTGCGTGTTTTTCCGGTACCGTTGCGGCCATATTCGATAAACGCCTGTTCAAGAAGGCTGAAATCGTTGGCCTCTGGGCCGAAATAGCTGATATGGCGGCCCAAATCTTTCGCTTTGCGAATCGCCATGTCCATTTCTGGCCGGGTATAACGGTGAAAGCTATCGCCTTCCAGTGAAGCGGCTTTTATCTGCAACTGCTGGAAGATCTTCCTGAACGCGAGGCTGGTCGTGGTGGTGCCTGCTCCACTGGAGCCGGTAACGGCAATGATCGGGTGTTGTTGCGACATGCGGTTGCACTCCGTCGGATTAGGCGTTTGACTAACATTGCTCTCACTGTATAACAGACCCGGTGACGCAAGACGACCCCCCGCGCGTCAGGAAACGACGATTTATCACGTTACGGCGTATTTTCGTTTAGCTGGGTGCGCGACATGATATTCAGCGTTTCATGCAGCTCTGACCACACCAGCACCACGTCGCCCGAGGCAAGCTGGCGACGAATATCCCTGACTTTTTCATCCAGTGAACGCTCCTGCTCGCCATAATCAGTGCCTTCACGTAATACAAAAGATTCAATAATATTTTGCAGCGTATCGCTATCAAGCTGCTGCCAGGGAATCATCATGCTGTTGCCTCTGCGGTGTCCGCCGATAGAAAGCGCGTGAACTAGGCCGGAATGCGTTGTTCCAGCCACATTTCCGGTTTCAGTAATGTACCACCGACAAACCCTACGTGTGCGCTGTCAGTTGGTATTCTATGGTGTCGGGCAGGTGGCTGATGTCCGGGATCACCTCGGGTGTCATAAAAGGATCGTCCTGCGCACGGATGATCAGCGTCGGCGTGCGAATGGTGGGCAGCAACGCCAGTGCACTGCACTGATGGTAGTAGTCGGCAGCATCCTGAAAACCATGAATACGGGCAGTGATCGCATCATCAAACTCACGCAATCCCTTTATACGTCGCAACTGTGCCGGGATAATCGGTAACGAACCCGGGTAGCATGCCAGCTTACGCCGGGCATTCTGCTTTAACTGTCCGACCAGATAGCGCTGATAAATAAGGGAAAATCCATTTTCTATCCTGCGGCTACAGGCTTCGAGATGAAACGGAGCGGAGACTATCGCCGCAGCTGAGAGCAACCGGGCTTCTTCCCGTTTAGCCAGCAGGCAAGCCAGCATATTGCCGCCCAGAGAAATGCCGATGGCAGCAGTCGGTGCTTCGCCTAGCGTATCCCGCATCCAGCGCAGCAGATAGCTGCCATCATCGGTTTCACCAGAATGGTAGATACGATTCAGACGGTTGGGGCGGCCGCTACAGCCGCGAAAATGCATAATCACCGTCAGCCAGCCTTGCTCACGGCACGCTTGTAACAAACCGTGCGCATAGGGACTGTGAAAGCTGCCTTCCAGACCGTGAAATAGCACCACGCGGGGTTTATAGCGCGCGCCTTGCGGCGCTTCGCTCTAGGCCAGATCAACAAAATCGCCGTCAGGCAGATCGAGTTGTTGCCACACCGGCTGCAAACGGGCACGGCGGCGAATCAAGCGCGGCAACAGCGTTTGTATATGCGGGTTATCAGCCCCGCGTAACGGGCGAAATGTTGAGGACAACATGGGAATCGAAACGACCTCGGGAAATAATTGTGCGATATTCATCACACTGCGCTAACCTGCTTGCGCCGCTCAGCGAGCATTGCAGTGTAACAGGCAGGCTAACGTTCAGTCAGGTCAATAAATCATACCGTAACGGTGGGGACAAGGGGCAGTCAAAACGTGGAACAGGGCTTATTTTTATCGATGTTGGCTTTTCTCTGGGTGGCGGCGATCACGCCTGGCCCGAATAACATGCTGCTGACGACCTCCGGTGCCAACTTCGGCTTTATGCGATCACTGTGGCTGATGGTGGGTATCATGCTCGGCATGCAGAGCATTTTACTGCTGGTGGAATTTGGCGTGGTCGGCATGATCCTGCTCTATCCCTCGTTGCACCTGATACTTAAAGTACTCTGCAGTCTCTACCTGCTGTGGCTGGCGTGGATAATTGCCACGGCGGCCTACGAGCGGCTGGAGGCCAGTGCACCGCAGCCGCTGCGACTATATCAAGGCTGGCTGCTTCAGTTTCTAAATCCCAAAGCCTGGCTAATGGCGCTGGGTTCGGTCGCAAGTTTCAGTCTGGCGGGCAGCGGCTATAACCATTCGGTGCTGCTGATAAGTTTTGGCATTGTGTTGGTTAATCTGGTTTCAGGCGTTATCTTGCTGGGTTTCGGCACGGCGATTGGCCGTTTATTGCGTAGCCGCAAAGCATGGGTGATTTTTAACGTCTCGATGGGCGTGCTTACCGCGGCCTGTGTACTGCTGATCTGGCACTGATGATCTGATTTTGTCTTTTAGTTTTTGTCGTTAATCGCGTAAAAAATCGCGCTGAGGTGGGCGTGTCCGCCGGATGAGCGGCATGGATGCTGCGAAAACCAGCGCCGCGACGGGAGCGCGTCGCTGGTGGTCCGAGATGCAGATACGAACGCCGAAGAGACCGCGTAGCGGCGTGATTCCTCGCGTAAAGCCTAGAGCCACGAGGCGGCGGCGATTGAGCGCCTCGTGTCGGGCGCGGTTACAGAGGTAGCAGAAATCAGAGCCTGTTAACGCGCACGAAATATGCACTGTGCTAACAGATACCCCCTTTCAGGGGCCTGACTACCCCTCATTCAGCATCTGTTCTAGCTGCTCTTGCGCGTCCAGCCAGGCCATCTCTGCCTCTTCCTGTTCGCTTTTGAGTTTGGCCTGCTGTTGCAGGCATTCCGTCAGTTCGGCTTTGCGACTTTGGTCGTACAGTTCGCTGTCCGATAAACGCGCTTCTACTTTTGCCAACGCATCGGAGAGTTTCTCCATCTGCTGCTCATACTGAGTAATCTTTTTACGCAGCGGTTGGGTTTGAGTGCGCAGCTCCGCTTCGCGCCGCTTTTGATCTTTACGTGCCTGTGCGTTGTTGGTTGAGGCGTGTTTCTCGACGGATTCAGCGGCGCTGTTTTGGCGCTGCACGTCCGTTAGCCATTGCTGGTAATCCTCCAGGTCGCCATCAAACGGCTCCACTTTGCGATCGTGTACCAGATAGAGATCGTCCGTGGTGGATCGGATCAGATGTCGATCGTGGGAGATCACCACCAGCGCGCCTTCGAAATCGATCAACGCTTCTGTCAGTGCCTGACGCATGTCCAGATCGAGATGGTTGGTCGGTTCATCGAGCAACAGCAGGTTAGGGCGCTGCCACACGATCAATGCCAGCACCAAACGGGCTTTTTCACCGCCTGAGAAACGCTCGGTCACTTCCGTCACTTTGTCGCCCTGAAAACCGAAGCCGCCGAGGTAATCGCGCAGTTGCTGCTCGGTTTCCCGCTCCGCCAAACGGACCAGATGTTGCAGCGGGGATTCATCCGCACGCAGAAACTCAAGCTGATGCTGGGCGAAATAGCCGAGCTCAACGCCCTTCGCCAGCCCGATTTCGCCGTGCAACGGGGCCAGTTCGCCCGCTAGCAACTTGATCAGCGTCGATTTACCGGCACCATTGTGCCCCAGCAGGCCAATGCGTGAACCTGGCACCAGATTGAGCTTGATGGATTCCAGAATCAGTTTGTCACCGTAGCCTGCGCTCACCTTCTCCGTGCGTAGCAACGGGTTCGGCAGCGACTCTGGCGCACGGAAACTGAAACGGAACGGGTTATCGACGTATGCCGGGGCAATAAGCTCCATGCGCTCCAGCATTTTAATCCGGCTTTGCGCCTGCTTGGCTTTGGTAGCCTGTGCGCGAAAGCGATCGATATAGTGTTGCAAGTGCGCCACGCGCTCTTGCTGATGCTCATACAACGCCTGCTGCTGCGCTAAACGCGTAGCGCGCTGGCGTTCGAACGAGGAGTAGTTCCCGGTGTATTCGAACAGCGTCTCCTGCTCGATGTGCAGGATCTTGTTGACGATAGGATCGAGGAAGTCGCGATCGTGGGAGATCAGCACCAGTGTTCCCGGATAGCTTTTCAGCCATTTCTCCAGCCAGATCACCGCGTCCAGATCGAGGTGGTTGTTCGGTTCGTCGAGCAGTAACAGGTCGGAGCGGCAAATCAGCGCCTGGGCCAGATTAAGGCGCATACGCCATCCGCCGGAAAAATCACGTACTGGCTGCCGCAATTGGGCCTGGGTAAAGCCAAGGCCATCGAGCAGGCTGGCGGCGCGCGCCGGAATACTCCAGGCTTGAATCGCATCCAGTTTGCCGTGTGCACGTGCGATGGCGTTACCATCGTTAATGTCGTTGGCGTGTTGAAGTTCAGCTTCTAACTGGCGAAATTCACGATCACCGTCAATAACATAGTCAATGGCAGGCACATCCAGCGCGGGCGTTTCCTGATTGACCCAGGCCAGTGCCCAGTTACTCGGAAACGTGGCGCTGCCGCCATCGGCACCGATCTCGCCTTTTAGCAACGAGAGTAGCGTGGATTTGCCGCAGCCGTTTTTACCGACCAATCCAACCTTCTGGCCTGGATTGATGGTGGCGGTGGCGTTATCAAGCAAGACACGCACGCCGCGCCGAATTTGCAAAGCGGAGAAAACAATCATAAAGCGTCACATGTTCAGAGTATGTTAAATTATCACGGTTATCTTGGGACCGCGAACGTCCTGTTTGTCGTATCGTTATCGCGCAGCATGGTAGCGGAAAACCGCGCTCATGACGACGCTTTGGAGGGGAATGATGTCGCAGCCACCGAAGATTTTGCTGCTGTATGCCCATCCGGAATCGCAAGACTCGATAGCCAACCGGGTTTTGCTACAACCGGCGCACCAGTTAGCCCATGTTACCGTACACGAGCTGTACGCTCACTATCCGGATTTTTTTGCTGATATTCACTACGAGCAACAGCGGCTACGCGAACATCAGGTGATTGTGTTTCAGCACCCACTCTATACCTACAGTTGCCCGGCGCTGCTAAAGGAGTGGTTTGACCGCGTGCTGTCGCGTGGTTTTGCCAATGGTATCGGCGGTAATGCATTGGCGGGCAAATATTGGCGTTCGGTAATCACCACGGGTGAGCCGGAAGAGAGCTATCGCTTGGAAGGTAATAACCGCTTCAGTATGGAAGAGGTGCTGCGTCCGTTTGAAATGACGGCGGCCACGTGTCGTATGCATTGGCTACCGCCGCTGATGGTTTATTGGGCGCGCAGGCTGCCCGCCGATGTTCTGGCAAGCTATGCCGAGGCGTATAGCGAATGGCTGGCTTCCCCGTTACCCAAAATGGAGGGTGAGTGATGGAGAGTTCCCCCCTGCTGAGTGCGGGCATTCTGTTTCTGTTTGTCGCTGTACTGATGGGTACCTATCGCTAGCAGATTGGGCATTGGTGCGGTATTGGGGTATTTGATTGCAAGTATCGCCATTGCTCCTTGGGGCTGGGCTTTATCCGCGACGTTGACGCTATCCTGCATTTCTCTGAGCTTGGCGTGGCGTTCCTGATGTTTATCATTGTGCTGGAGCTGAATCCGCAAAAGTTATGGACATTACGGCGATCCATCTTCGGGATTGGTGCCGCTCAGGTTGGGTTCAGCGCGGCGGTCGTGTATTCAATGAGTTGATGTAGCATCAAACGTAGTACTCGCGTTCGATGTAAGTACCGATGATCCTATCGTGCATTTCGGATGATTTTGAATATCCGAGCGTCTTGCGATTGAGCCGTTGCAATCGGTTACGCA
>NZ_JAHWCO010000303.1:0-4308 GCF_020054415.1 Candidatus Symbiopectobacterium sp.
AAGGCTTCTGGGTGGTCATCTAAGTCTGAGAGACTACGATGCTCAGGTGGGTGAAGCCATGGCCATGGTCAAAGCGCTTAACCGGATCACGCTATTAGGAATGCCGAACAGTATTCGCATCACGTAACAATCGACCCGTATTACAAGTTCTGATTTATTCAACAAAGCCTTCTGGATGATGACAGGCTGTTTCTTGGGCCATTTCAAGGCCGGGTTGCCTGTGTGCGCATTCCTGCGGGCAAAGGCGTTTGTCGGCGCGCGGTAGTGGAGAACCGCATTCAACGTGTCGATGATGTGCATGCTTTTCCTGGTCACATCGCCTGCGATGCCGCCAGTAATGCCGAGATCGTGTTGCCGCTTTCTGTGAACTGCCAACTGATTGGCGTGCCGGATATTGATAGCACGTCCTATGCGCATTTTGACGCGGAAGACGAAGAAGGTCTTAAAGCGCTGGTCGCCGTGCTCTGCGCACAATTGCAACAGAGCGATGTGCTGATTTTTATCAATTATCTCACGCAGAGAGAAGGATAACGTAGCAATTGCTGATGGTGTCATTATAATGTCGCCTGTTCATGCCTGCGCTGGTTGGCAAACCCGTTGTAATCAGGAAATTTCATGGAAAATCAACCTAACTTGAACAGTAGTAAAGATGTCATTGCCTTTTTGGCAGAACGGTTTCCGCTTTGTTTCACCACTGAAGGTGACACTTGGCCTTTGAAAATCGGTATTTTTCAGGATCTTGTCACGCTTGTTTCAGAGACTGACAGTGTGAGTAAAACGCAATTGCGTTCTGCATTGCGCCTTTATACCTCCAGTTGGCGTTACCTGTACTGCATCAAGCTGGGTGCCCAACGTGTGGATTTGGATGGCAATCCGTGCGGTGAATTGGAACAGCAGCATGTCGATCACGCTCGCAAGCAGTTGGAAGAAGCGAAAGCGCGCGTTCAGGCGCAGCGAGCTGAGCAGCAAGCAAAACGTCGCGCTGCGGGTGAAACTACCGATCAACCTGCGCGTCAGCGTAAACCTGCCCCGCGTCGCGAGCGCCCAGCAGCCGACAGTGCTCCGCGTCAACCTCGTTCCACTGCGCCGCGTGCTTCTGCGCCTCGCCAGCCCAAAGCGGCTAACGAGCGTGCGCCGCAACCGCAGCGTGTTAACGTGACGGATATTGCTGCCCTGAAAATTGGTCAAGAGATCAAGGTCAGAGCGGGCAAAGACGCCATGGACGCCACGGTGCTTGAGATTGCCAAAGGTGAAGTTCGGGTTCAACTGGCTTCCGGTCTGGCAATGATTGTACGCGCAGAACACTTGCAGTTCTGATACGGAGGGCCAACCAGGGCATGAACACATTAATCCGAATGACGGTGCTTGCTGCCGCATTGCTCGCAGGCGTGAGCGTGGCTAAAGAAGCACCTGTCTCGCGCAGTGAAGCGATTGCGCGCAGTGAGATGATCACGCTTGCAGATCAGATTCCCCAACTGCACCAGGAACTTCAGCATGCCACCGAGAGCGATCGCATTACATTGCGTTTCTTACGCTCGCACTACCGGCAGATAGCGCTCGATGAACAATTTTCCGAGAAAATTTTCAACCGCTATCTCAACATGCTGGACTACAGCCATAACGTGCTGTTGGCCTCCGATATCGCCGAATTTGCCAATCAAAAAGGGCAGCTGGGTGAAGACCTGAAAGGCGGCAAACTGGACGTTCCCTATGCGCTCTACAATCTGGCGCAAAAACGACGTTTCGAGCGCTTGCAATATGCCCTCTCCGTATTAGAGAAACACATTGATCTCACAGGAACAGACACCATTGAGTTGGATCGTAGCAAATCGCCGTGGCCACAAAATGTCGGTGAGCTGAACCGCCTGTGGGATGCCAAAGTGAAATATGACTGGCTGGCGTTAAAACTCACCGGTAAAGATGATAAAGAGATCAAGGAAACGCTCACCAAGCGTTACCAGTTTGCCATCCGTCGTTTGGCGCAGAGCAACAGTGAAGACGTTTTTCAACTGGTGATGAATGCGTTTGCGCGAGAAATGGATCCCCATACCAGCTATTTATCACCGCGTAATACGGAACAGTTTAACACTGACATGAGCCTTTCTCTGGAAGGTATCGGCGCAGTGTTGCAAATGGATGATGATTACACGGTCATCAACTCCATGGTGGCGGGTGGCCCGGTGGCAAAAAGTAAAAATATCACTGTTGGCGATCGCATTGTCGGCGTCGGACAAAACGGCAAAACGATGGTAGAAGTGATCGGTTGGCGGCTTGATGACGTGGTGGCGTTGATTAAAGGTCCCAAAGGCAGCAAGGTGCGGCTTGAAATTTTACCCGGTGGCAAAGGCACCAAAACCAAAACCGTCACTTTGACCCGTGAGCGTATTCGTCTGGAAGATCGCGCGGTGAAAATGTCGGTTAAAACCGTGGGCAAAGAGACCATCGGGGTGCTAGATATTCCCAGTTTTTACGTGGGCTTGACGGATGACGTCAAAGTGCAATTGCAAAAGCTGGAAAAACAGAATGTCAGCAGCATTGTGATTGACCTGCGTGGCAACGGCGGCGGTGCGCTGACTGAAGCGGTAGGGCTTTCCGGTCTGTTCATTCCCAGCGGCCCTGTGGTGCAAATCCGTGACAACAACGGCAAGGTGCGTGAAGACAGCGATACCGATGGAGTGGTCTACTATAAAGGTCCGCTGGTCGTGCTGGTTGATCGTTTCAGTGCGTCGGCATCAGAGATTTTCGCTGCCGCCATGCAGGACTATGGCCGTGCATTGATTGTGGGTGAACCAACCTTTGGTAAAGGCACGGTGCAACAGTATCGCTCCTTGAACCGTATTTACGATCAGATGCTGCATCCGGCGTGGCCGGGATTAGGTTCCGTCTCCTACACCATTCAGAAGTTCTACCGTATTGATGGCGGCAGCACTCAGTTGCGCGGTGTCACGCCGGATATTCTGATGCCGACGGGCACAGAGGCAGTTGAAATCGGTGAGAAATTTGAAGATAACGCCTTGATCTGGGATAGCATCAATGCGGCACGCTATGGCAAGCTGGGGGATCTGAAATCCTATATCAGTGCGCTGAAAGAGCAGCACCAGTCGCGTATTGCCAAAGATCCTGAGTTCCAATATATCATTCAGGATGTTGCCCGTTACAACGCCAATAAAGAGAAACGTAATATTGTTTCCCTTAATTACGCACAGCGTGAAAAAGAGAATAACGACGACGAAGCATTACGTTTGAATCGTCTTAACGAACGTTTCAAACGCGAAGGTAAAAAACCACTGAAATCTCTGGATGATTTACCCAAGGATTATCAGGCTCCGGATGCCTATCTGGAAGAAACGGTGCATATTGCCAGCGATCTGTCGCACAGCGTGAAATAGCCTCACGCCACGCAGTACTGCCCCCTGTCAGCCTAACGGTTGACAGGGGGCTTTTTTTTAGCGTTTTCTGATGCTTTTATTCACCATTGAAGCAGGAATGAGCGATATTTAATTTTTGTTTGATATGAATCAAGTAGACTTATACCTGTGCATTTATATTGATAATCGTTATTAGTTTTGTTTGTTTTCTGAGTAGTTACAGCCATCATACCGCGTGAATTCACTCAAGGATTCTGCGGTTTCTCTTTGAGAGCACAACTATGACGCCAGGTCTACACACTCTTCTTGATATTCCCCTCAATATCAGAGCAGTGGTTGCGCGAATTCGTCTCAGCGGTGAGTACCACCAACGTTTACTGGAGTTAGGTATTCGTGTCGGGGGTGAGATTCGGGTTATTCAGCGTGAAGTAAACCAGCCGTTGATGCTGGCTGCGGGCGACGGTCGTATCGCGATTAATTGGGATATGGGCAAGCAGGTTTGGGTGGCACCGCAGGTTACCCAAGGTTGATGCCATCAGGAAGCAACAGGGTGGCATTAATTCAACGAGGAGTGGTATTCATGACAGAGGCCGTATTTCCCGTAGGCAGTTCCTGGCGTGTGCAAGGTTATCAAAAAGGATCAACGGATTACCGTAAGCGCTTGCTGGCGTTAGGGGTGACACCGGGTGTGATCTTCACGGTCACTCGGGTAGCGCCGTTGGGCGATCCTGTCGAATTGCGTTTGCGTGGCGCTGCTATCAGTGTGCGCAAGAGTGAAGCACAAATATTGATCCTGGAACCGGCTTTGTTGAATAATAGGGAATAATGCTGTTATGACACGCCTGTTTTGGATTAAAATGCTGATCGCTCCGGGATGCATCACCACGCTCTGGATTTAACATACTGATTTTACGTCAAGGGAATCCGCAGCCTTTATGGC
>NZ_JAHWCO010000253.1:0-1988 GCF_020054415.1 Candidatus Symbiopectobacterium sp.
CGCGCTGCTTTAGGGCCTTGTTATAAGAGGGCCAGTTGGTGATTTTAAAATTTTGTTTTGCCATGGAGACCTGATTTTGAAACAACTGTGGTGATCTGCTCCGATGATTACCCAAAAGTTCTATTTATTCAACAAAGCCGGCGATGATACGTGAGGCGCTGCTGATGGCGGCGCATGCCACGTATAAAGAAGGGCGGCAGATGCTGCCGTCTGACCTGCAACAGGCGCTGTACGACATTGCCTCTGACAACGATGAGGGCGTCATTAATGTCCGCAATGCCCAGCGCAAGGCGAAAGCGGCGGAGATGGCGGAGTCCCTGGGCATGTTCACCCAGGCCGGGAGCTTTGAAGCGGAGCTGTTTAACCGTGAAGGGGCGCTGTGGCCGGAGGCGGACGTGACGCTGGTTGACCTGGGGCATCTGGCGCGTGAGGGCTACGAGGCGCAGATGGCCCTGACCATGGTCTCGATGACCAACATGATTAACATCATCGCGGAGCGTGACCAGTTCCTAGGCCGGGATATTGTCTTCACAGTGGATGAGGCGCATATCGTCACGGTCAACCCGCTGCTGTCGCCGTATATGACCAAGGTGGTCAAAATGTGGCGTAAGCTCGGGGCCTGGTTGTGGCTGGCCACCCAGAACCTTAAAGACTATCCGGATATTGCCGAGAAAATGCTGAACATGGCGGAATGGTGGATTTGTCTGACCATGCCCCCGGAGGAGGTAAAAGACATCAGCCGCTTCCGTGCGCTGACGCCGGAGCAGGAATAGGTGCTGCTGTCCGCCAGTAAACTGTCCGGCTGTTATACCGAGGGCGTGGTACTGGCGAAGCGCATCGAGGCGCTGTTTCGTGCCGTGCCGCCCAGTCTCTTCCTGGCACTGTGCATGACGGAAAAAGAGGAGAAAGCCGAACGCCGGGCGCTGATGAATCAGTTTAACTGCAGCGAACTGGAGGCGGCAAAACGCGTCGCACTGAATCTGGACCGTCTGCGCGGTCTGACGGAGAATCAACAGGAGCCTGCCACGGTATGATGACACTGAAGTACCCTGAACCCACTATTCATGAGCACAGTGGCTCAGCGCTGTTCACCCTGTCGCCCCAGGGGGAGCCGGGCGTGCTCCCGGCGACCCATCAGCACCTTATGAGGCTGCGGGCAATGATAAGACAGCGACTGACCGGCCCGGTAAGGATGACCTGTCACCCGCACCGGGTGGGACTCAGCAGCAGCGTGGCCATCTACCTTGAGGGAAAGCTGAAGCAGGCGGTAAACATCCTTATCACCGTGACGGGGCAGACGAGCTGGCCGCATGAGGACGAGTACGCGCATCCGCGCTGGTATATCACAGTGCCGGATTCGGCTGACCTGGTGTATCTGATGCTGTGGATTAACGGGCTTGACGTATAACTACAGACTTGCCGTCACCAGGACATGATTATAACAATAACATAATGCTTTTTTGATACCGGCCGCTGGGGCCTGTTTTTTTGTATACGGGTTACTGTCGCCATATATGTCAGGTTTGATAAGCGCTGCAGTTTTATCTGTTAATCGGCTTTGTTGAATAATAGGTAATCATGCTGTTTTTCCATGCCAGTTTTGGTTGAAAATGCTTGCCATCTCAGGTGTACACTTTTCTCATGATGCCTAACTGCATGATTTTACGTTGCGAGGATCCGTCGTTTCGCTGGGCTGCCAGCATAAAATCTATTTATTCAACAAAGCCCTGTTAATCGTAATACATTGAAGAATGGTCACTCATTTTTTAGGATGTTGTCTGAATCACTTGATGAGGAGCAGTGAAGTGTATACAGAAACGGTAAAACCCCTGAATTATACCGTCGAGGGGCTTTGTTGAATAAACATATTTTATGCTGCATCCCCAGTGAAACTGCTGATCTTAGCAACGTAAAATCATTCAGTTAGCTCGCGTAAGAAAACAGCACACCTAGAGTGACAAGCATTTTCCGCCAAACCAAGTATGGCA
>NZ_JAHWCO010000593.1:0-13527 GCF_020054415.1 Candidatus Symbiopectobacterium sp.
ACTGCGTAACCGATTTCAACTGCTCAATCGCAAGACGCCCGGATATTCAAAATCATCCGAAATGCACGATAGGATCATCGGTACTTACATCGAACGCGAGTACTACGTTTGATGCTACATCAACTCATTGAATACACGACCATGAGAAGAGGTGTCTGGATTTTGCGTAACCGTCGTAACCCGTTGTTGCTGCTCGCCGTTTGTCAGGTAGCAGTGCTTTTTACCGTGGTGCTACCGACGCAAAAGAGAACGATAATGATTATTATCAATAGCGGGAATGATAGGCGTAACAAGACCCCTCTCGCAAGAGTTTTAATCCCAAAAAACACAACGCCCCGGCACAGATCGCGTCGGTGCGTTGTTCATCAGCGTAAACGACGTGGTTACTGACCAAACATCTCTTTGATCCAATCAGCGACACCGCTGTCGTTTTGCTGTGCGGGCGCTTGTTGCTGCTGTTGTGCGCTCTGGCACAGCGCTTGCGTGTTTTCCGTCCACACCGGCAATGCCCGGCCTGCGCTGCCATTACAGATAAACTGGCCGCCACTATCGACAGTCATAGTTGCGATGCCTTCCGGCGGTGTCAGCATCAGCGCCAGCGGCGTCTGGTTTTCCAGATAGCGGCGATACAGCGTTAACGCACCGTTGGCACCGGTCAGTTTTGCAGGACCGTTGTTATCGCGCCCTACCCAGGTGATCGCCACTTCTTTGCCATCAACACCGGCAAACCAGCTGTCGCGCAGATCGTTGGTGGTCCCGGTTTTCGCCGCCAGATGGTAATTGGGGAACTTCACCGCCAATGAGCGTGAAGTTCCGCGCTCAACCACCTGCTGCATGCCATACAGCGTCAAGTACGCCGCCTGAGCAGGCACCGCGCGTTCAGCCTGCGGGAAGCTTTGATACAGTACGCTACCGTCTTCCGCGATCACCGAACGCAGCGCAGACAACGGCGCGCGATTACCGCCGCTGGCGATGGTTTGATACTCCTGCGCCACTTCCATCGGTGTCAGGCTGATGGACCCCAGCAGCATGGCAGGCACCGGTTGGATCACCTCTTTCGGGATACCCAAACGTTGCAGCGTATTGCTGATCTGCTCCAGCCCAACCGTCATCCCCAAATTGACCGTCGGCACGTTCAGCGAGTTGGCTAATGCATCCACCAACATCACGCGTCCACCGAACTGGCGATCGTAGTTGTTCGGCTGCCACACCTGCCCGTTCGGCTGCCTGAGCGAGAGTGGTTCATCCGCCAACCAGGTATTGAGACGGAAGGTGTCAGGCTGACTCAATGCGGTCAGGTAGGTCGGCGGTTTTGCCAGTGAACCCACAGGACGACGCGCCTGCATGGCACGGTTAAAACCGGCGTATTGAGTTTGAGCACCACCCACCATGGCGCGAATTTCACCACTAAAACGATCGACAACCACCATGGCAGATTCCAGATCGCTAACGTTGCGTACCGCACGCAGCGCAGGAATCCCCTCTTCCACCGCTTTTTCAGCCGCATCCTGCGACACCGGATCCAGCGTGGTGAAAATCTTCACGCCGGAAAGATCTTTTACCTTATCCCCCAGTCGCTGCTGCAACTCCTGACGCACCAGTTGCATAAAGGCAGGTTGTGGTGTGATCACGCCTCCTTTCGGCTGCACCCCTAACGGGCGGGCGCTCAGCATGTTGTAGAGATCTTCATCAATAATCTGCTGGTTTTGCAGCAAACGCAGCACCAGATTACGGCGTTCTAATGTCAGTTGCGGATTACGCCACGGGTTATACAGCGAAGCGCCTTTTACCATACCGACCAACAATGCCTGCTGATCGAGACTCAGTTCATTAACCGGACGACCGAAGTAATAAATGCTGGCAAGCGGGAAACCACGAATCTGATCGTTGCCGCTCTGGCCGAGATACACTTCGTTCAGGTACAGCTCAAGAATGCGATCTTTGCTGTAGCGGTAATCCATGATCAACGCCATGTAGGCTTCGTTCGCTTTACGCCACAAGGAGCGTTCATTGGTAAGAAACAGGTTTTTCACCAACTGCTGCGTCAGGGTACTCCCGCCCTGCACCGCGCGGCCAGCCGTGATGTTCGCCAGAAAAGCACGGCCAATAGACAGGAAGCTGATGCCGTCATGCTGGTAAAAATGGCGGTCTTCAGTCGCGACCAGCGTATCAACCAGTAAATCCGGGAAACCAGAGCGCTGCACGAACAGCCGCTGCTCCCCGTTAGGGGATTGCATCATGGTGATCAGGCGCGGATCGAGACGAAAGAAACCAAAGTTACGTTGGTTCTCCAGGTTTTGGATCTGAGCCAGATGATCGTTGGTAAAGATCAGTCGGGCATTGATCTGCCCTTCCTTACCATCGGGGAAATCGAACGGGCGACGAAATATATCAATGGTATTACCACGCACACTGAATTCGCCCGGCCGGGTGATACGCGATACCTGACGGTATTGCATCCCTTCCAGCAGGTTTATCATCTCTTTCTGGCTGCAGGACATGCCCGGTTCGAGGTTCACCATGCGCCCATAAACAGCCGCAGGCAGCTGCCACACTTTGCCTTCGATTCGGCTGCGAATCTGGCTGTCAAGATAGACGCCATACAGCGCAAGCACCATGGCGAAGACCAGCGACAGCTTAATGAACAACCCAAGCCAGCGTCTTTTTTTACGCGGTTTTTTGCTCATCTCCTCCTCATCGTCGTACTCATCGTACTCTTCGTCTTCTTCATCAATGTCATCCTGATAGACGTCATCCTCTTCTTCATAGTCATCCCTTCGACTACGACGCCGGGTCGCCTGAGCGCGCTGCGGTTTTCGTCCTGACGCTCTTCCTTTGCGTCCGATAGGTTCACGATCGTCCTGTGACATTGCGGTTACTTCTCCGTCAGGTTAATGACAATAACAGCACCACTATAGACGTAGGCGCTGACTGTCGTCGCTTACTCTGTTGTTCCGCCCGGTTTCAGAAAAGCAGAACCGTCTGAAATACGTTGCAATAACGTATCAGGGCGTCTGGTATTTCTTCGTGCGCCGCGTCGGCGCAGTATTGGCAGGATCGTCCGGCCATACGTGTTTGGGATAACGCCCTTTCATCTCTTTTTGCACCTCACGGTACGCGCCTTGCCAGAAGGCTGCCAGATCGCGCGTGATCTGCAAAGGTCGATGCGCCGGAGAGAGCAGTTCCAACACCACGGCAACGCGCCCTTCTGCCACCGTGGAGTTCTGCCGCTCACCAAACATCTCCTGCATACGCACCGCGAGCGCCGGCGGCTGATCGTGATGATAGCGCAACGGCAGATGGCTGCCGCCCGGTGCGGTGTAATGGCGCGGCAGAGCGCTTTCCAGCCGCTGTCGCAGCGGCCAATCCAATAGGCGCAGCAACGCATCGTAAAGGTCAATCTGTCGCAGTGTACGCACATCACGCACGCCGTGCAGCGACGGCAACAACCAAGTATCCAACTTTGCCAGCAGAGCCTCATCGTCCATGGCGGGCCAGTCGCCCTCGGCGAGCCAACGCTGCGTGCAAGCCACGCGTATCCGCAGTTGTTCCGCGTCGTTTTGCCAGTTGAGCGCAGCCAGACCCTGCTCGCGCACCCAGTTGAGCAGCGCCTGCTGCATCGCCTCATCAGAGGGTTTATTCAGCGGCTGGTAACGCAACGTCAGGCAGCCAATGCACTCACGTCGACTGACGCGCAGGGTACCTTTTTCTTCATCCCAGTGCACGATGTTCTGTTCTGATACCAGGTCAGTGCGCTGCGCGATAAGCGCATCAATATCAACGGGCAGCGCCAGCGTAATGCGCGCATCAGCGCTCTGCCCCCCCCCTCGGCCAACATCAGTGTCGGTGCAATCAGCCACTCCTGCGCCGCTAACGGCTCGTCCAACGGCAAGCGTGCGCCCAGCCCGCTTGCCAACTGATAACTGCCATCGGCACTGCGCCGTTGGGCAATGCGATCGGGATAGGCAAACGCCAGCAGCGCGGGCAATGCGGCAAAGTGCTGCGGTTCGCGCCAGTTCGCCGATTTTCCCACCAGACGCGTCATCAACTGCGTGGCACGCTGCCGCCAGGAGGGAGAAGGCCGTGCAAGTAAACGCTCAATGTCCAGCGGTCCCATACGCGGCGGTTCTTCTAACAGCGCCGCCAACAGACAGGCGGTGGCCTGCGTTTGCGCATCCTGCTGTGCGGTGCTGTGCAACATAGCCGCCAAACGAGGCTCGATGCCCAGTCGGGCGATATGGCGTCCACGGGTCGTAAGCCTCCCGGCATTGTCGGTTACCTGCAATTGCGTCAGCAAACGACGTGCAGCATCAAGAGCTGGCGTCGGCGGGGCATCCGGCCAGGTGAGCGACTCAGCCGAAGTGCAGCCCCATTGCAACAGTTCAAGCCAGACGCTGCTCAAATCGCTGTTTAACATTTCCGGGCTGCTTTGTGCGGCGGCACGCTCCGCCCGATCTTTTGCGCACAGGTGCACGCACAAGCCCGCTTCCAGTCGTCCGGCGCGCCCCGCCCGTTGCGTCATCGATGCATGACTGATGCGCTGCGTCACTAAGCGCGTCAGCCCGCTTTTCGCATCAAAACGGGCAACGCGCTCCAGTCCACTATCGACCACCAGCCGAATACCTTCAATTGTCATGCTGGTTTCTGCAATATTGGTGGACAACACCACTTTACGCCGCCCCGGCGCGGCAGGGAGAATCGCTTTCTGCTGGTCGGCCAGCGTCAATGCGCCATACAGTGGGCAGAGGTCCACATCGCTGGTAAGCGTCTCTTGCAGCGTGGCTTCAACCCGTTTGATCTCCGCCACGCCGGGCAAAAACACCAACGCCGATCCGGGCTGTTCCGTCAGCAAACGGCGAATCTGCCGGGCAATGCCCTCTTCCAACCGTTCCTGATTGCCCAACGGCTGATAGTTGCGATCCACTGGAAAAGCCCGCCCCTGTGACACCACCGTCTCCGCCATCGGTAATAACGCAGCCAAACGCGCGTTATCCAGCGTGGCGGACATAATGAGCAGAGCCAGATCCTCGCGCATTCCTTGCTGAACATCGAGCAGCAGCGCCAATGCCAAATCCGCCTGCAAGCTGCGCTCGTGAAATTCATCCAGAATCACCAGCGACACGCCCGTCAGTTCGGCATCTCGTTGCAGCATGCGTGTCAGTCCCCCTTCAGTGACCACTTCGATGCTCCTCTGGGGGCCGACGCGCGTTTCAGCGCGCATGCGGTAACCGATGGTGCCACCCGGCGTTTCACCCAGTTGTTCTGCCAGGCTCCACGCCACGTTTTTGGCCGCTAACCGACGCGGCTCAAGTAAAATGATCCGGCCAGAGAACCCGCCCATTTCCAGCAATTTTAGCGGCAGCCAGGTGGATTTTCCCACCCCGGTGGGTGCGTGAAATAAAACCTGAGGCGCGCTTCCTAACGCGTCAATGACCTCATTCAGCACGACGCTGACCGGCGGTAAACTCACAGCATTCTCCTCGACAATAGCGTCTTCCTGGCGCAACGCATGTTCACACAAAATAGGGCATTGAGCGAAAGCGGTGGTTGTCGCCTTCGAATCGGCATTGTAGCATCCTCGGTTATCCGCGTAGAGAGAGAGTCATGTTAAGCACGCGCCGCCTGTTTTTTGCCTTGTCCTTGCACGATGCACTGGCGCAAACGCTGGTTCAGTGGCGTGCCCAGCACTTTGCCCCAGATGCGGGACACCCGGTCGCTGCTGCCAATATGCATATGACGCTGGCCTTTTTGGGTGAAGTGAGCGAGCAAAAAGAGCGCGCCCTTCTGCTGCTGGCCGACAGAATCCGTCAGCCCGCTTTTCAGTTGCATCTTAACGACGTAGGCCAGTGGCCGCGCCCGGGCGTGGTGTGGCTGGGCTGCCGTCAGGCACCGCGCTGCTTGCTGCAATTGGCCACGCTGCTGCGATCACAAGCGGCGCGCAGCGGTTGCTACCAAAGCCCGCAACCCTTTCACCCGCATATCACATTGTTGCGCGGTGCCACGCGCCCCGTGGCGCTTCCCCCCGCCAATTTTGACTGGACGTTGTCGGCCGAGCGCTTTGCACTGTATGAATCTCGCTGGGAACAGGGAAAAACCCGCTACCAACAGGTCGCGGAATGGCCGTTGTCCCACCATAACGCAGGATAACACGATGAACTTTACGCCGCCGCTCAAACCGGCACGGTTGATTAAGCGTTACAAACGCTTCCTTGCCGATGTGGTTACGCCCGAAGGAGAAACCTTTACGCTGCACTGTGCCAACACCGGTGCGATGACTGGGTGCGCCACGCCGGGTGATACAGTGTGGTACTCCACCTCAGATAACCCCAAGCGTAAATACGCGCACAGTTGGGAACTTACAGAAACCGCGCAGGGGCATTGGATTTGTGTCAATACGCTGCGCGCCAATCATCTGGTGTATGAAGCGCTGCTGGCGCAACGCATTCCTGAGTTGGCCAGCTGCCGCCAAATCACCCCCGAAGTGAAATACGGCACGGAGAACAGCCGCATTGACATGCTGTTACAGGCACCGGGGCAGATTAACTGCTATATTGAGGTGAAGTCAGTTACATTATTGCAACAAACGCCGTTGCATATGTCGCCTCACCAGGGATTTTTTCCCGATGCCGTGACGCAGCGCGGACAAAAACACCTGCGCGAATTGATGCAGGTGGCTGAAAACGGCGAACGTGCAGTGCTGTTTTTCGCGGTGCTGCACTCTGGCATCGCCGAAGTTGCGCCTGCACAGCACATCGATGCCCGTTATGCAGAATTATTTTGCGAAGCGCGGCAAAAGGGGGTTGAAATTTTTTGCTATGCCACCACGTTATGCCCTGACGGTATTACGCTCACGTACCCGTTGCCGTTAACCGTAACGCGATAAAGGCGGTAGGTGCCTTTACCTGTTGTTTATTATCGGATGTGACGACGAGGTTCCTGGCACCTTATCAGGCCTGTGACAGGAATTATTGCCAACCCCAGTTCCATCTGCTATTTATAGCGTCCTGTTTTTCTCCCCCCTTAGGGATCGATAGTGCGTGTCGTGTTATGTAGGAGAAGCAACATGCAAGAAGAGCAAAACCGTAAGACATCTTCTCTGAGCATTCTCGCAATTGCCGGAGTGGAGCCGTACCAGGAAAAGCCGGGCGAAGATTACATGAACGACGCCCAATTGGCTCATTTCAAGCGTATTCTTGAAGCATGGCGCAATCAACTCAGGGATGAAGTGGATCGCACTGTTTCCCATATGCGCGATGAAGCAGCCAACTTCCCGGATCCGGTCGATCGCGCCGCACAGGAAGAAGAGTTCAGTCTGGAACTGCGTAACCGCGATCGGGAACGCAAGTTGATCAAAAAGATTTCCAAAACACTACAGAAAATCGAAGACGAGGACTTCGGCTACTGTGATTCTTGTGGTGTTGAAATTGGTATCCGTCGCCTGGAAGCGCGTCCTACCGCCGATTTATGCATTGACTGCAAAACGCTGGCGGAAATCCGCGAGAAACAGATGGCGGGATAATCCCACAGTAGGGCGGAAAAGCTGTTCCGCTTTACGTTTTTGCCGTAGCGTCATCTCCCGGCACCGAATGCGGGAGTGACGTGCGGGCATTGTTCACCCGTATGCCTGACAATCATCGTTATACCGGCCGTTTTGCCCCATCGCCTTCCGGCGATCTTCATTTTGCTTCCCTGATCGCAGCATTAGGCAGCTACCTACCGGCACGCACCCATCGTGGCCGCTGGCTGGTGCGCATTGAAGACATCGATCCGCCGCGCGAAGTTGCTGGTGCGGCAAGCCGCATTCTTTCACAGCTGGAACACTACGGTTTGCTGTGGGATGGCCCAGTGCTTTATCAGTCCCAACGGCATGCGCGTTATCTGGACGTGCTGGCCACACTGAAAGCGCGCCACCAGTGCTACTACTGCGATTGCACGTGCAAACGCATTCATTCACTGGGCGGGCAGTATGATGGCCATTGCCGTACGCGCCAACTGGGCCCTACTCACGCCGCCCTTCGTTTGCGCCAAGACAACCCGGTGTTGCACTTTCACGACAGGTTGCGCGGAGAGCTATATGCCGATCCGGCGCTGGCACAGGAAGATTTTATCATTCACCGCCGCGATGGATTATTCGCCTATAATCTTGCCGTTGTGGTGGATGACCACGATCAAGGGGTAACGGAAATCGTGCGCGGCGCAGACCTGATCGCACCCACCGTCCGGCAGATCGCGCTCTATCAACAGCTAGGTTATCCGGTACCGGATTGCATCCATTTACCGCTTGCTCTCAACGCGCAGGGAAATAAGCTTTCCAAGCAGAACCACGCACCAGCGCTACCGGATGGCGATCCGCGCCCGGTACTGTTAAGCGCGGTGCGCTTTCTTAATCAGCCGGTGCCGGAGCAGTGGCAGGACATGGCGTTGCCGCGCCTTTTACAGTGTGCCATTAGCCATTGGTCGCTCGCATCAATTCCGTTAATCGGGGTGGCTGAGGCAACATCGGCATTCTCAAAGGTGGCGCGGTGAGCTATGATTAGCCGCTATTTTTTGTTGTACCGTTATTTTTTCATCACTATCGAGGTGTACCATCTTTACCCGAGTCGCTAATTTCTGTCGCAAGGTACTCAGCCGCGACAATGACGTGGCCACCGCGGAGCCCGTGCGTCAGGCTATGACCGTGATTCCGCGCGACCAGCATAACCTTTCGCGCAGTGATATCAGCGAAAATGCGCTGAAGGTACTCTATCGCCTGAACAAATCGGGCTATGAAGCTTATCTGGTTGGCGGCGGCGTAAGAGATCTGCTGCTGGGGAAAAAGCCAAAAGATTTTGATATCACCACCAATGCGACGCCGGAGCAGGTACGTAAACTATTTCGCAATTGCCGCTTGGTTGGCCGCCGTTTCCGCCTCGCTCACGTGATGTTTGGCCCTGAAGTGATCGAAGTCGCGACCTTTCGCGGCCATCACGAGCAACATCAGGAGCAGCAGCTAAAAACCACTTCGCAGCAGGCACAGAACGGCATGCTGTTACGCGATAATATTTTTGGCAGCATTGAAGAAGATGCGCAACGCCGCGATTTTTCCATTAACAGCCTCTATTACAGCGTCGCCGATTTCAGCGTGCGTGATTACACCGGCGGATTAAACGATCTGCGTCAGGGCGTGATCAGGTTGATTGGCGATCCCGAAACACGGTATCGGGAAGATCCGGTACGCATGCTGCGCGCCGTGCGCTTCGCAGCCAAACTGAACATGACCATCAGCACGGAAACCGCCGAGCCGATTCCACGTCTGGCGACATTGCTGCACGATATCCCCGCCGCACGCCTGTTTGAGGAATCTCTGAAGCTGTTGCAAGCGGGCTACGGTTACCCGACGTACCGTTTGCTGTGCGAATACCAACTGTTTCAGCCGATATTCCCGCTGATCAGCCGCCACTTCACGCCTAACAGCGATAGCCATTTGGAAAAAATGGTGGCGCTGGTGTTAAAGAACACCGACCAGAGGTTGCAAAATGACATGCGCGTTAATCCGGCGTTTCTGTTTGCCGCCATGCTGTGGTACCCGTTGATCGAGCATGCGCAGAAACTGGCACAGGAGAGTGGATTAACCTACTTCGACTCCTTCGCCCTTGCCATGAACGACATTTTGGACGAACAGTGCCGTTCTCTTGCCATTCCCAAACGTATCACCTCGTTAGTGCGTGATATCTGGCAGTTGCAGTTGCGCCTGTCACGGCGTCAGGGCAAACGCGCCTACAAGCTGATGGAGCATCCGAAATTCCGCGCTGCCTACGATTTGTTGTGCCTGCGTGCCGAAATTGAGCGTCAGCCAGAGCTGCAACGTCTCTCTCAATGGTGGTGTGAATTCCAGGTCGCCACGCTGCCGCGCCAGCAAGCCATGCTCAGCACGCTGGATGATGGCACTACGCCACATCGACACTCCCGACGCCGTAAGCCGAGTGCGCCGCGCAGAGAAAGAACCTAGTGACACGCGTTTATCTGGCGCTGGGTAGCAACCTGGCGCATCCGCTACAACAGGTTAACTCCGCGCTGGCCGCGCTGGACAACGTGCCGCACACCCGCGTGCAGTGCTGCTCACCGTTTTATCGCAGCCGTCCATTGGGCCCGCAAGATCAACCCGATTATCTCAATGCGGTGGTGGCATTGGACACCATGCTCGCGCCGGAAATTCTGCTAGACCACACCCGAGCCATTGAACAGCAGCATGGCCGCGAGCGCAAAGCGCACCGCTGGGGGCCGCGCACGATGGATCTGGATATTCTGCTGTATGGCAATGAAACCCTGCACACCGCGCGTTTAACCGTTCCTCACTACGACATGAAAAACCGGGAATTCATGCTGTATCCGCTGGCCGATATCGCCCCGGATTTGCACTTTCCTGACGGTGAAGCACTGGCTTTGCGCCTGTCCGCCGTGCCACGCAATGGCATGACGCTGTGGGAGGAGCAAGGCTGATATCACCCAGGTCGCATTTCACCCCTTCAACGGCTATGCCTTAAGGCAGGCTTCCTTTAAGATGCTCTCCTGACTTTTTCGATTCTAGGAGGCTGCCAATGAAACCGACAACCCTAACCTACCTACGCAAGTGTAAGCAGGATAAGCGTAAATTCGCGACCATTACCGCCTATGACGCCAGTTTTGCCCGCTTATTCTACGACAATGGCATTCGCGTGATGCTGGTGGGGGATTCGCTGGGCATGACGTTACAAGGCCATAATTCCACGCTGCCAGTGACCGTCAGTGACATTACCTATCACACCCGCTGTGTACGGCGCGGTGCCCCGCTGAGCCTGCTTCTTGCTGACCTGCCGTTTATGGCTTATACCACGCCAGAGCAAACGTTTACGAATGCGTCGGAAGTGATGCGCGCCGGTGCCAACATGGTTAAACTGGAAGGCGGCCAATGGCTTGCCCCCACGGTGAAGATGCTGACCGAGCGCGCGGTACCCGTGTGCGGCCATCTGGGATTGACGCCGCAATCGGTGAATATTTTCGGTGGCTACAAAGCTCAGGGACGCGATGAGGCTGCAGCGACGCAATTACTGGATGATGCGTTAGCGTTGGAGGCTGCGGGAGCCCAACTGCTGGTGCTGGAATGCGTGCCGGTTCCGCTGGCACAGCGTGTCACCGAGGCATTTTCGATCCCGGTTATCGGCATTGGCTCAGGTAACGTCACCGATGGCCAAATTCTGGTGATGCACGATGCGTTCGGCATCACCGGCGAGAACACACCCAAATTTGCTAAAAACTTTTTAGCACACAGCGCCGACATCCCCGCCGCCGCGCGTCTTTATGTGCAGGAAGTTGAGCAGGGACTTTACCCTGCCGAGGAACATTCGTTCCGTTAAGCTAAACCCTTTACCACAGCAAGTATTAATAAAAATGATGAGTACAAAGGAGCAAGACCGTGTTGATTCTTGAAACCCCTTTGCTATTACGCCGTGAGATTCGCCGCTGGCGTCAAGAGGGGAAACGCATTGCATTGGTGCCTACCATGGGCAATCTGCATGACGGACACATGACGCTGGTAGACGAGGCGCGGGCACGCGCTGATATTGTTATCGTTTCCATTTTCGTCAACCCGATGCAGTTTGATAACCCCGATGATCTGAAACGTTATCCACGCACCTTGCAAGAGGATTGCGAAAAGTTAACCCGCCGTAACGTGGATCTGGTATTTGCACCGTCACCAGAGACAGTCTATCCGCATGGACTGGGCCAGCAAACGTTTGTCGAGGTGCCGGGGTTGTCTGCCATGCTGGAAGGCGCCAGCCGTCCGGGCCATTTTCGCGGTGTGGCAACCATTGTCAGCAAGTTGTTTAACATGGTACAACCCGATATCGCCTGCTTTGGTGAAAAGGATTACCAGCAGTTAGCGCTGATTCGCCAAATGGTGCGCGACATGGGCTACGACATTGATATCGTCGGAGTGCCGATTGTCCGTGCACCGGACGGGCTGGCACTCAGCTCGCGCAACGGCTATATTAGCCCGGAAGAGCGCCAGTCTGCGCCCGCGCTAAAACGCATCATGGATCAGATGGTAGATAAACTCAGCAACGGCGATCGCCAGCTTGAGGAAATAGTAACCAGTGCCGCAGAAGCGTTACGCGAAGCCGGGTTCACGCCCGATGAGCTCTACATTCGCGATGCGGATACACTGCAAGAACTGACCGTGACCAGCACGCGCGCGGTGGTATTTATGGCAGCCTGGCTGGGTAAGGCCCGCTTGATTGATAATCAGCAGGTCGCTCTGGTCGATTGACTGGCATGACAGACAGTAACAGAGGTAACCGACAGTGATACGCACCATGCTACAAGGTAAGCTGCACCGTGTAAAAGTCACCCAGGCAGATCTCCACTATGAAGGTTCTTGCGCCATCGATCAGGATTTCATGGATGCAGCGGGCATTCTGGAATACGAAGCCATCGATATCTACAACGTGGATAACGGGGCGCGTTTCTCTACCTATGCCATTGCGGCAGAAAGAGGATCACGCATTATTTCTGTCAATGGGGCGGCGGCACGCTGCGCCTGCGTCGGCGACAAACTGATCATCTGCTCCTATGTACAGATGTCAGACGAAGAAGCGCGCACGCATCACCCGAAAGTCGCCTATTTCTCCGGTGATAACGTGATGTCGCGCTAGGCGAAGGCGATTCCGGTTCAGGTCGTCTAAAAGCAACGGTGCCATAATGGCCCCGTTTTTCTCTCAACTTCGCAGGCCGCGCCCGCGTTCGATCAGCCACCACGCCAGCACGTAAAACACCAGAATAAACACCAGCAACACCGCCATGGTGAAAGCCAGCGGTACATCCTAAATGCCGAGAAAGCCGTAGCGGAAACCGCTTATCATGTACACCACGGGATTGAAGCTTGGACACCGCTTGCCAGAATGGCGGCAGCAGCGTCAGCGAATAAAACACGCCGCCAAGGTAGGTTAACGGCGTCAGCACAAACGTCGGGATAAGGCTGATGTCATCAAAGGTTTTGGCAAATAGCACATTCAGCAATCCGGTCAGCGAGAACAGTACCGCCGTCAGCAGTAGCGTAGCCACCACCACCACCCACCAAGCATGCACGTGCAGCGGAACAAAAAACAGCGACACCACAGTAACCAACACACCGACACGCACACCACGGGCTACCCCGCCCCCCACGTAACCGGCAATAATGATGTGTGTCGGAAAGGGCGCCACCAGCAACTCTTCAACATTGCGCTGAAATTTAGCGCTGAAGAAAGACGCTGCGACGTTAGCATAGGCGTTGGTGATCACCAACATCATGATGAGCCTAGGTACGATAAACTGCATGTAGTCGAAACCGTGCATTTCACCGATACGGGAGCCAATCAGACTACCGAAGAGGCTTTGTTGAATAAATAGATATTATGCTGCGTAGCCATAAAGGCTGCGGATTCCCTTGACGTAAAATCAGTATGTTAAATCCAGAGCGTGGTGATGCATCCCGGAGCGATCAGCATTTTAATCCAAAACAGGCGTGTC
>NZ_JAHWCO010000451.1:0-5024 GCF_020054415.1 Candidatus Symbiopectobacterium sp.
TGATGGCCACTTTTTCCATAACCGTGTTTTTTCACAGGAGATGTATGTTCACAAAACGGGCATCTTACATCAACTTTAGCCACTGTATTCCACATCCAAAACCGGACATTTCACACTGCAATCAACATATTGAATACACGAACGATTTCCGCGAACTGGTGATATTTAAAAGTGGCGTAACGTTGTAAAATCTCCCGCCTTTAATTAAAATGAAACGTCGCTCCATTTATTGGAGCCGTTTTATTTATTTTCACCACTCCTTTTCCCAAGGCACAGATCATGACGAGTTATTGGTTTGCTCAGGCAGTGGGGGCGATGGCCTTCCTGGTGGGGATTACCGTATTTTTTCACCGTGACGATCGCAAATTCAAACTACAACTTTCCCTCTACAGCGCCATCATCGGTATCCATTTCTTTTTGATGGGGGCAAATGCCGCTTGCGCCAGTGCACTGCTGAATGCCGGGCGCACGGTGATTGCTACGCGCACCCACAATCTTTTTGTGATTTTTGCCTTTATTATCCTGACGCTGGTGTTCGGGCTTTCGGGTCTTAAGCATGCGGTTGAGCTGCTGCCGATCATTGGTACGCTGATCAGCACCTAGGCATTGTTCCGCACCAGTGGGTTGACGACACGCTGCGTCATTTGGTGCGCCACACTGTGCTGGGTAATACATAACGTATGGCTTGGTTCAATCGGCGGTTCGCTGATTGAAGGCACATTTTTGATCCTCAATGGCTACAACATCATTCGTTTTTGGCGCATGCAGAAGAGTGTGCTGGACCCGTTCCGGGCAGAAACGCAATCTCATTAATGTCGCTATTGCTCTGTTTTCCCTCACCTTGATGCAGAAGATGAGGGAAACGATAAGGTGTTACAGCAGGTTCAGCCGCTCTTTCTCTGCCAGATTGGCATCTTCCGATTGACACACTGAAGCCGTGAACAGGACATCCGTCGAAGAGTTAACGGCGGTTTCCACCGAATCTTGTACCACACCGATGATAAAGCCGACGGCGACCACCTGCATGGCGACGTCGTTGGCGATACCGAACATGCTGCACGCCAGTGGGATTAACAGCAACGATCCCCCTGCCACGCCGGATGCGCCACAGGCAAAAATGGCGTCGACCACGCTGAGCAGCAGCGCGTTAGGCATATCAACATGAATACCCAGCTTATGTGCAGCGGCCAGCATCAGTACGGTTATGGTTACCGCCGCACCCGCCATATTGGTAGTCGCACCCAACGGGATGGCGATGGAATAGGTGTCTTCATCCAGATTCAGCTTACGACACAGCTCCATATTCACCGGGATGTTGGCGGCAGAACTGCGGGTGAAAAAGGCGGTAATACCGCTTTCACGCAGGCAGGTCAGCACCAGTGGATACGGGTTACGGCGAATTTTCCAGAACACGATCAGCGGGTTGACGACAAACACCACGATGAGCATGCCACCGACCAGCACGGTTAACAGGTGTGCATACCCCCCACAGTGCACCAAAACCGGTTTCGGCCAGCGTCGAGGCCACCAAACCGAAAATCCCCAATGGCGCAAAGCGAATTACCGTGCGGACCAGAAGGGAAACGGCATGTGCAGCATCATTGATAAAGGTTTTCGTGCTGGGTGAAGCATGGCGAAAAGCGATACCGAAACCAACGGACCACACCATAATCCCGATGTAATTGGCGTTAATCAGTGCGTGAATCGGGTTGGCCACCACGCTCATCAGCAAACCTTTCAGCACTGCAACAATGCCCGTTGGCGGCACAACATCGGTGGCTTGTGCATTTAAGGCGAGCGTCGTGGGGAAAAGAAAACAGAGTACAACGGCCACCAGCGCAGCAGAAAAGGTGCCGATGGCATACAGCACCAGTATCGGACGAATATTGGTTTTTTGTCCCTGTTGGTGGTTGGCAATCGATGCCATTACCAACAGCAACACCAACACCGGGGCGACCGCTTTTAGCCCCCCGACGAACAGTGTACCAAGCAAACCGACGGCAAGGGCGCTCGCTGGAGAGAGCATGGCAAGCAGGATGCCCAAAACCAGGCCAATAACAATTTGTTGCACCAGACTGCCTTGCAGCAAATAACGCAAAAAAGCAGATTGAGTATTTTTCATAAAATAGACGGTGTTCCCGTTCCGTAACGCAAGAGTGAGTGTGTGTTGGGGCATTGCAGAGAAGAAAACCTCTAAAATGGCATTGTGTTTTTTTAATGCTCGGCAATGCGATGTTTGCGGGAAGCAGTATAAGGAAAAACGCCATTAAAAAAAGCAATGGCACATGATTTTGTGCAGCAAGTCGTTCAGAAATCGCACCCTTTACGGAGGCGATGAGCGGTTTAGCGAGCGGCGCTCTGATTCACCCACAGGTTAATCAGCAGCGTGATGGCCAGAATGCTGGCTACCACGCCCAGAGAGATAGCGATAGGAATATGGAACAGGTCGATCAGCATCATCTTGGTGCCGATAAACACCAGAATGATGGCCAGACCATACTTGAGCAGTGAGAACTTCTCTGCCACGCCAGCCAGCAGAAAATACATGGCGCGCAGGCCCAGAATGGCGAACAGGTTGGAGGTCAGCACAATGAACGGGTCGGTGGTAACCGCAAAAATGGCCGGGATGCTGTCAACGGCAAAGATAACATCGCTGATCTCAACCAGAATCAAGACTAAAAACAGCGGGGTGGCATACAGAATCACATTGCGTCGCAAGAAGAAGCGTTCGTTTTCAATGGTATCCGTCATCCGCAGGTGCCCGCGTAGCCAACGCACTAACGGCTTGTCACCAAGATCGCCGCCATCGTCTTTGGAAAACGCCATTTTCAGGCCAGTGAACAGTAAGAACGCGCCAAATACGTAAAGCAACCATTGGAACTGGGTAACCAGCCAACTGCCACCAAACACCATCAGCGTTCGCAGGATGATGGCACCCAGCACGCCATAAACCAGCACACGCCGCTGATATTGCGCGGGCACGCCGAAATAGCTGAACAGCATCAGCCAGACGAAGACGTTATCGACGGCAAGTGCTTTTTCGATCAGATAGCCGGTGAGGAAGGTGAGTGCTTGCGTGTTGGCGACTTCTACGGTGAGCGTGCCTTTCAGATACCACCAGAATCCGGCGTCGAAGGCGAGCGACAGCGTAACCCAAATCAATGACCAGGCGGCAGCCTGGCGAAAGGTCATGGTGGTGGCACCCTTACGCCCTTGATAGAGTAGATCTACCGCCAACATGGCGATAACGATGACAGCGAAGCTGCCCCACAACCACGGCGTACCGGTAGAGTTCATAACTGGTTCCTTGCAACAAAAATTAACACCTTCAGGCCTCATTTTTATCTGGCGTGGTAGCAGGCCAGGTAAAAAAAACGACATGTATCGGAAGACACAGGTCGTTTGGTCACTCGCGTTGCAAATGTCCCTCGCCTTCCGGCAAGGTCTCACTTACAACGCCAATGCGGAATGCTCATTGGTATTGCCCGATAACCGGAAGCATATCTCTACTCACTTTATAGCAAGCTGGACACATGACTTCGTAATGACGATTAATCGGCGGAAAAGTTACTCCCCTTTGCGTCAGCAAAGATAGGTGAAAAGTCGATCAAGGTCAAATTTTGTGAGCTCTTTTCACCTGCTCCGTTATTGATCATCAAAAAGTACGTTGCTGTCGGCGGGGAACACCACGCCAGTCTGGCGGCGAATTTCTGTTTGTAAGCGCGCGACGGTGAGTGAACGTGCCAGAAAGGCGTGATTGACATCATTCTGGGCGACCAGTGAGGCAAAGGTTTCCACTTCATACAGCATGCTGTTGATGTGCTGCGTTTGGGACAAATCGATGCGTTGACCGTTGCGCGGCACTAGGCTCACTTGCTGGCATTCCGACAGCCTGTCGATGACTAGCGAACCTTCCTCCCCCCTGGATTTCAATGGGGATGGCGCTGTTGCTCACCTTGGAATGCGCGATAATCACGTCAAAATCCCCGTAATTCAGTAAGACGCTGCCGTGCCCGTCCACGCCGCTTTCCAAGAGGGCAGCGCTGGCCTGAACGTTGTGAGGAACTCCCCACAGGCTGACAGCGAATGCCAGGCAGTAGTAGCCAATATCCATGATGGAGCCGTTAGAAAACGCCGGATTGAAGGTGTTGGGATTCTCTCCCGCCAGATAGTGCTGGTAACGGGAAGAATATTGGCAGTAATTCAGAAACACTTTACGCAACCGACCAATGCGCGCCAGGCCCTGCGTCACCACGGCGTAATTGGGCAAGCTCGCTGTTTTGAAAGCTTCAAACAACACGACCTGATTGGCTTGCGCGCACGGGTCGTGTATTCAATATGTTGATTGCAGTGTGAAATGTCCATTTTTTGATGTGGAATACAGTGGCTAAAGTTGATGTAAGATGCCCGTTTTGTGAACAGACATCTCCTGTGAAAAAACACGGTTATGGCAAAAGTGGCCATCAGCGTTACCATCGTCAATCATGCAAACACGGATGGCTACAGGGCTTACAACGACGAACTTCCAAAAGTAAAACACATTGTTAGCAAGCTGTATACACAGCGTATTGAGCGTGCACATCTGACACTGCGTAACCGATTGAAACGGCTCAATCGCAAGACGCTCAGATATTCAAAATCATCCGAAATGCACGATAGGATCATCGGTACTTACATCGAACGCGGCTTTGTTTAATAAATAGATATTATGCTGCGTAGCCATAAAGGCTACGGATTCCCTTGACGTAAAATCAGTATGTTAAATCCAGAGCGTGGTGATGCATCCCGGAGCGATCAGCATTTTAATCCAAAACAGGCGTGTCATAACAGCATTATTCCCTATTATTCAACAAAGCCATCGAACGCGAGTACTACGTTTGATGGGCTTTGTTGAATAAATAGATTTTATGCTGGCAGCCCAGTGAAACGACGGATCCTCGCAACGTAAAATCATGCAGTTAGGCCTCATGAGAAAAGTGTACACCTGAGATGACAAGCATTTTCTACCAAAACTGGCATGGAAA
>NZ_JAHWCO010000333.1:0-4338 GCF_020054415.1 Candidatus Symbiopectobacterium sp.
CCGCGCTGCTTGAGGGCCTTGTTATAAGAGGGCCAGTTGGTGATTTTAAAATTTTGTTTTGCCATGGAGACCTGATTTTGAAACAACTGTGGTGATCTGCTCCGATGATTACCCAAAAGTTCTATTTATTCAACAAAGCCGCCTTTGGCCCCAAACACAAAGATGATCAGTGTTTGAATCAGCACAAACAGGTTTTCGAAACCCATAATGGACGGCTTGAGGATGCGATTGTTGGTCACCGTTTGAAACAGCAGCGTGGAGGTGCTGGCGGCAAATGCCACCAGCAGCATGGTGGCTAACGTCAGACCACGATGCAGCAGAATGTACTGCAAATTGCTGCCGAGTTTGATGGTCATAAAAATAACGATCGTCGTCAACGCCAACGCGCCGAGTAACCACAAGCGTTTCGCAGGCGTAGCGATAACGGCCATCAATCCGCTATCGCTGCGGGATAGTTTTATCTCGTTAACTGACATGGCGTTTTTGACTCAACAACAGGATAAGGAACACCACCGCACCAATGACGCCCAGAATCACACTCACAGGTATCTCAAACGGATAACGAATCACCCGCCCAATCACGTCGCACAGCAACACCAATCCCCCGCCAAGCAGGCACACCCAGGGAATGGTTTTACGCACATTGTCACCAAGCAGCATACTGATCAGGTTAGGCACAATCAGACCGAGGAAAGGCAGCGTACCGACCACCACCATCACCACCCCGCTGATGATGGCAATAATTGCCAGCCCGAGCAGCATCACTTGTCGATAGTTGAGACCGACGTTGACGGAAAACTCGCGCCCCATGCCCGCAACAGTGAAGCGATCTGCCGTCCAGCAGGCAATCAGCGTAAGAATACCCACCAGCCACAGCAGTTCGTAACGTCCGCGCAGCACACCGGAGAAATCACCTGACTCCCAGCCGCTTAGCGACTGCAACAGGTCAAAATGCATCGCAGCGAAGGTGGTTATCGCGCCGATCACCGCGCCCAGCATAATACCTAACAACGGCACCACCAGCGCCGATTTCAGCACGATGCGCCGCAACAGCAGCATAAACAACACGGTGCCTGCCATGGCAAACAGACTAGCAACGGTCATTTTCACCAGCAGTGAGGCGGAGGGCATTAATACCATCACCACCAGCAACCCTAGGCTGGCGGACTGTGTGGTCCCCGCCATCGATGACTCGACAAAGCGATTCTGCGTCAACAACTGCATGATCAAACCTGCCACGCTCATGGCACCGCCCGCCAGCGTGCGCGGAACACGGCTGATCAAAAAGATATCGCGCATAATCGGGTCGCGCCACACGGCATCCAGAGTCACCTGACCGGCACCAACGAAAAGGCTGGCAACGATCATCCCGGCCAACAGGATAAATACAGCCGACAAATAGACAGGTTTCATGGCTAGCATCATGCTGTCAGATTACTTCTTGTCTAACGCTTTATTGACGTCATCAATCAGATGCGAATAGCTCTGTAAGCCACCTGCTATGTAGAGTGACGCTGAATCAAGATACACCACGTGCTGGTTCTGCCATGCTTTGGTTTTCGTCACCAACGGGTTATCCAATACTTGCTGAGCAGGCAAGCCATCTGTGGTGCCGATAGCACTGTCACGGTCTAATACAAACAGCCATTCAGGATTGATGCTCAGCAACAGTTCTGCGGTAACCACGTTGCCATGGCGATCCTGATCGGGAAATTCAGTGGCCGTAGCGAACCCCAATTCGTCAAACACAAAACCAAAGCGTGATTTAGGACCATAGGCAGAAATCTTGCCGCCATTGACCATCAGCACCATGGCCGTACCTGCCTGCCCCGCTTTTTCACGGGTTTGCGCGGCGCGTTGTTTGAAATCGTCGATCTTGGCTTTGACTTCATCCTGTTTGCCGAAAATCTCGCCCAGTTGCTCAATGCGATGGATAAAGCTCGGCATAAATTGCTGCTCATCAACATCCAGAGAAATGGTCGGCGCAATGCCGCTCAGTTTGTCATAGGCATCACGAGCGCGACCGCCGGCAATAATCAAATCCGGTTTGGCGCTGCTCAGCGCTTCATAATTGGGTTCAAACAGGGTGCCTGCATTCAGGTATTCACTGCCGGAGTACTTGGCAAGAAAAGGAGGAAGATGTGCGCTGCTCTGTGGCACGCCTGCTACCGGGATCTGCAATGCATCCAGCGTATCCAGGATGGCGGGATCAAACACGACAACTTTTTTCGGATGCAGCGGCACCGTTGTTACCCCTTGGGCATGTTCAACGCTAATGGTTGAACTGTCGGTAGAGGACGTCTCTGACTGATCGCACCCTGCTACTACCAGCAGAGAAGCTAACAGCGTCGTTTTAATCGCACTGGAAAACCGCATCATCGTCTCCTTGTTAATTGCCTTCCAGCACTGCACTGCGTGCCAGAAGGAATTTAATTATCATTCGCATTAAAGTGCGAAATTGTAACGAATGATGGTGTGAATGCATAGGGATTCCTGCCCCTTAGGAATTGATGCACATCAGGAAACCCGCACAGAACCTCATTTCAATGGTATTCTTGAGTCTTATCCGGACGAACGGCACACCCAAGGACAGTCGAGCGACAGTGAATATGGCCGATACCACACAACCCACGTTTTTCATCCATGATTATGAAACCTTCGGTAAACACCCTGCCCGTGATCGCCCGGCACAGTTTGCCGGTGTGCGTACCGATATGGACTTCAATATCATTGGTGAGCCGCTGGTGATTTACTGCCAGCCCACGGATGACTACCTGCCCGAACCGGAAGCGGTGCTGATCACCGGAATTACGCCGCAACTCGCACAAGCAAAAGGGGTTTGCGAAGCGGAATTCGCGCGCCAGATTCATGCCGCCTTCAGTGTGCCGAACACCTGCATCATGGGGTACAACAATATTCGCTTCGACGATGAGGTGAGCCGCAACATTTTCTACCGCAATTTCTACGATCCCTATGCGTACAGTTGGCAACACGGCAATTCTCGCTGGGATTTGTTGGATGCACTGCGCGCTTGCTACGCTTTGCGCCCGGACGGCATCGAGTGGCCGCTAAATGATGACGGCTTGCCCAGCTTTCGCCTGGAGCATCTGACACAGGCCAATGGCGTCGCGCACGAACACGCCCACGATGCCATGTCCGATGTGTATGCCACCATTGCCATGGCGAAGTTGTTTAAGCAAGCCCAGCCGAAACTGTTCCAGTATCTGTTTGCGCTGCGCAATAAAAACAAAGTCAGTCAGCTTATCGATATTCCCCAAATGAAACCGCTGGTACATGTCAGCGGGATGTTTGGCGCGGCGCGTGGCAATACCAGTTGGGTGGTGCCGCTGGCCTGGCACCCGGAAAATCGCAATGCGGTGATCCTGTGCGATCTGGCCGGTGATATCACCCCGCTGCTTGAACTGGATGCTGATGCGCTCCGTGAACGGCTCTATACCCCGCGTGAGCGTCTGGCTCCCGAGCAAAGCCCGGCCCCCGTCAAACTGGTGCATATCAATAAATGCCCGGTGCTGGCCCCCGCCAACACTCTGCGCCCAGAAGATGCTGCTCGACTGGGGATCGATCGCCAGCGTTGTCTCGATAACTTGGCGGTGTTACGTCAACGCAGCGATCTTCGCGAAAAAGTGGTGGAGCTCTATGCCGATGCGCCGCCCTTTACGCCGGACAGTGACGTGGATATGCGGTTATACGATGGTTTTTTTGGCGATGCCGACCGGGCTGCCATGAACATTATTCAGCAGACGGCAGCAAAGAACCTGCCTGCGTTGGATCTGTCATTTAATGACAATCGCGTCGCGCACTTATTATTCCGTTATCGCGCAAGAAACTTTCCCGGCACCTTGGATGACAGTGAGCAACAGCGTTGGTTACAGCACCGCAAAGTGGTATTCAAGCCCGAACGTCTTCAAGACTATGTCTCATATTTACAAGAACTTTATGCTCAGCACGAAAACGACAAGCGTAAAGCCGAGTTACTAAAAGCCCTATTCGTCTATACACAGACATTGGTCGGCTGATTTTTCTACGGTGTTAAAGACAAAAAAGCCGGTTCGCATCGTGAACCGGCTCAAGGTCGAACCGTGCTGTTAACCGCTATATTTTCACAGCAGCTCTTCGCTGCACTGCTGCACCGGCTCACGGAAAGTGCGTGTCACAAACGCCAGGTAGATCAGGGCGTTGTTGAATAAATCAGAACTTGTAACGACTGCGCCCCATACGGGTCGATTGTTACGTGATGCGAATACTGTTCGGCATTCCTAATAGCGTGATCCGGTTAAGCGCTTTGACCATGGCCACGGCTTCACCCACCTGAGCATC
>NZ_JAHWCO010000415.1:0-3554 GCF_020054415.1 Candidatus Symbiopectobacterium sp.
CGCTGCTTTAGGGCCTTGTTATAAGAGGGCCAGTTGGTGATTTTAAAATTTTGTTTTGCCATGGAGACCTGATTTTGAAACAACTGTGGTGATCTGCTCCGATGATTACCCAAAAGTTCTATTTATTCAACAAAGCCCTTTTTTTATTGTTTATAAAGGTTTTTTAGCCTGCTGGAGATGTTATTTGCAGGCTAGATAGAAGTAAAAAGATGAGTGTGGGGGCGTGGGTTAAGCACGGATATTACGCTTTTTCAGCATTTCTTCAAATAGCTTATCATTATGTTTTTTCTTGAGTTTTAAATCTTTTAGGAGTTGTTCTGCCTCGCTTTCTGTCAAGCTATCAAATAATTCAATAAGCAATAAATGCTGAGGGTTTAAGTTCCTTATTTTGTTCTCATTATCATTGTCTGTGTCCAAGTATCCATCGGGCATGCCATAATCCCGCTCAATACGTCTTGCCGCCCTTTCTCCGAAAGATGCTTTACCAGTTGTCAGTTGAGACAAAAAGCTCTTCTCCCTTGTGGGAAGAGATCGATCTGAGAACCATTCTTTTAGGCGTTTCCGCCGAATTTCTTTCATGTCCATAGGTATGATTGTCTTTAGTTATTGCTAAATAAGCAAAAACTTGACACATGGTTTAGTTTTAAATAAACTTGCTGAGCAAGGGGGGAATAATGAGACTTAAAGAATATCTTTCTTCTCTGGATACTGGGGGACATAAGGCATTTGCCAAAGCATTGGGGGTATCTCCTTCATTTTTATGTCAAATGGCGTCAGGTAAGTCTTCAGTGTCCCCAGCTAGATGCGTTGAAATTGAACGCATCAGTAACGGGGTGGTACCCCGAAAAGAGTTAAGAAATGACTGGGAAAAAATTTGGCCTGAATTGCAGGCAGCCTAACCAGCAGTACCGCTCTTCACAACGGACACTCGTCCCACGGAAGCCACCGACAACGTGGCGAACTCAACATCCCACAGTAACAAACTCACTGTGACTGGCTCACGGCTTCGTCACGTCTGTTGATTACCACATTACACCACAGGTGCCGTGTATCTACACGTGCATCCGATAACCTGTTTTTTTCAATAAGGAAAGTATCACAAATGGACATCACAAGTACACGCAAGAAAGCACGCCAGATTGAATCGCAGCTTCTAAGCAGGCTGGCGTTATTCGGTCAACGAAAGTTCGCTGATTTTCTGAACCTGGACGAATCCCAGATAAGCCGGATGAAAGTCGCCAGGGGGAAGGAGAAGCACTCGTTTTTCGGGCTGATGAGTCTGGCTCTGGCGATTCTGGAATGGGGAGTTAACGACGACGAGCTGGCGCATTTGGCTAAGCAGGTCGCGCTGATTCTGACGCAAAAGAAAAAGCCAACGGTAGCTGCCGGTGGCTCTAAGGTAACGATGGAATTTTAAAACGACAGGAATAATACCATGATGTTAACTATCAGCAAAACCGTGCTGTTGAGCGCAATGCTTTTCCAGGCAAAAGCGGATGTTCGTTATTACCTCAACGGCATCTGTTTTGCTCCTGACAAAAAGCTGTATTCGACCGATGGCCACAGAGCATTTATCGGTGAACATGAAACTGATGGGCTGAACGATCAGGTAATCGTGGCTATCAAGGGTGCCAAGCCTACCAGGTTCGATAAAGCCGAGATTGATACCGATACAGGTTACGTTTCTTACTTTGACGTTCATGGTTTGCGCATTGGCGCTGGCCTGTGTGAAGTAATTGACGGTCGCTTCCCTGACATCGAGCGCCTCACATCAACATTTGAAAGCAAGCCGACTAACGAGATCGGCTTTAACGCTGGATATCTTGCTGATATTGAAAAAGCCGCAAAGCTATACAACCCGGAATTCTGCGGTATCAAGATTAAGCCAAACGGCAACACAGAAGCCTCAATCGTTGAGTTCAACAGCGGTTTCAGCAATGGAACCCTGATCATCATGCCGATGCGTATCCGGGGAGGGATGGGTCATGAACACTGCTGAGATATATCAATTCCCCGGCCCCGAGCAGGGACAATTCAGGAGCAACCGGATGGAGAACCAGAAAAGCGGTTTTATCCCGTTGTACCGGAGTATCAGGAAGAAGTCATGGGCTAAAGACGTTTACCTGCGAACCCTGTGGGAAAACCTCTTGATGGAGGCAGCCAGAAATCCATACACGGCGAATTTCAAAGGCCATACATGGCAACTACAACCCTGTCAACTGGTGACAACGTCGGACGATTTAGGGCTGTTGCTGTGTGATCGCAGCGCTAAGCCAACAAGCCGCCATGCAGTCGAAAGAATGCTGGCCTTTTTCCAGAAGGAGGAAATGATTTCTGTCTCTACGGTTCACCGAAAAGGGACACTGATAACCATCCTGAACTACTCAGAATATTCCGGAAAATAGACAATCTACCCGCGCATTACCCCGCGCACCATGAACAAGAAGGTAATAACAATACTAAAAGATCTTCGTCCGAGAATTCTCACGAATCCTCAGACGCTCGCCTGATGAAATTTCTTTCTGCCCACCCGGAGGCGTTCGTATACACGCCAACCGGAGCCAAATGGGGAACCGCTGATGACGACAAGGCGGCACGCTGGATGTACAAGCAAATCCAGATTGTCATCCCGTCATCGAAAATACCTGGCTGGCCTGATTGGGCCAATTCAATCCGCCTGATGCGTCAGCAAGATAGCCTGTCCCACAAAGAAATATGCGAGGTTTTCCAGTGGGCAAATCGGGATAAATTCTGGTGCTCCAACATCCTGTCGCCTGCAAAGCTGCGTGAAAAATGGCAGACGCTGTGCGCTCAAAGGGGCCAGCCAAACCGCAAGACACGCGATGATATTGAGCAGGACGTACCGCACTGGAATAGCGCCGAATCGTGGAGTGAGTTCATATGAGCAAACGCCTGTTATCCGCAATCAAAAACCGTGACGGAAAATCACTGGCAGCGCTGTACGGTGGTCAGCCAGGCAACGTGCAAGCCATCGTCAATCCTGATGCTGAACGGCTTGTCGATGCGCTATTTCGCCAGCTTAAGCAGGTATTCCCCGCGTCAACCCAAACCAACCTGCGCACCGACGCGGACGAAAGCGCAGCCAAGAAACAATGGATCGCCACATTCGCCGAAAACGGAATCCGTACCCGCGAGCAACTATCAGCCGGGATGCGACACGCCCGCGCCAGCGCGTCACCGTTCTGGCCTTCCCCGGGGCAGTTTATCGAGTGGTGCAAGCAGGGTGAAATCAGCAAGTACGGCTTATCTGACGCTGATGAGCTTTACGACATGGTCATGAAGTACAGCGCGGAGCGGGGGCTATACGGCAGCGCTGAGAAATACCCATGGAAGGGTAACGCCTGCTGGCTGATGGTGCCGAAACTGTATTCCCTGATGCGTTCGCTAAACATGAGGCTTTGTTGAATAAATAGATATTATGCTGCGTAGCCATAAAGGCTGCGGATTCCCTTGACGTAAAATCAGTATGTTAAATCCAGAGCGTGGTGATGCATCCCGGAGCGATCAGCATTTTAATCCAAAACAGGCGTGTC
>NZ_JAHWCO010000535.1:0-2717 GCF_020054415.1 Candidatus Symbiopectobacterium sp.
ACACGCCTGTTTTGGATTAAAATGCTGATCGCTCCGGGATGCATCACCACGCTCTGGATTTAACATACTGATTTTACGTCAAGGGAATCCGCAGCCTTTATGGCTACGCAGCATAATATCTATTTATTCAACAAAGCCGATTTTGCGTTGCGATGATCTGTCGTTTCACTGGACTGCCAGCATAAAATCTATTTATTCAACAAAGCCCCTTTGAGTCCAAGAATGCCAGCGGTGAACTGGTAGGGTTTAATGTTGATTTGGCTAAAGAGCTGTGCAAGCACATCAAGGCTGAATGTACTTTTGTAGAAAGTGATTTCGACACGCTGATCCCTTCACTGAAAGCGAAAAAGATTGATGCCATCATCTCCTCACTCTCCATCACTGAGAAGCGCCAGCAGGAGATTGCTTTCACGGAAAAACTCTACGCTGCCAACGCGCGTCTGATTGAGAAGAAAGGGGCGAATATTCAACCGACGCTGGAATCGCTGCGCGGTAAACGTGTCGGCGTGTTGCAGGCCTCTACTCAGGAAGCATATGCCAATGCTAACTGGCAGCCGAAAGGTATTGATGTGGTGGATTACCAAAACCAGGATTTGATCTACGCCGACTTGACCGCAGGCCGTATTGATGCCGCGTTCCAGGATGAAGTAGCGGGCAGCGAAGGATTCCTGAAATTACCGGCGGGTAGAGACTACGTCTTCGCGGGTCCGGCAGTGAAGGATGACAAATTCTTTGGCGTCGGTACCGGTATGGGGCTGCGCAAAGAAGATAACGCACTGAAAGCTGCTCTGGATAAAGCATTTGAAGAGATGCGCAAAGACGGCACCTACGACACTTTCGCGAAGAAATACTTCGATTTTGACGTATACGGCGGCTAATGACGTGTTGCTGGTATCTGCCTGCGTTATGCAGGCAGAGTGTGCCTTTTTAGACGGAAACACGCGATGCTTTACGGCTATACAGATCTGATTCTTGACGGGGCGCGCATGACGCTGCAATTAGCGGTGTGCTCGCTGTTGTTGGCGTTGGTCATTGGGCTTGTTGGCGCAGGGGCCAAGCTCTCTGCCAATCGCCTGCTGTCTGGTTTTTTCTCCGCGTACACCACCCTGATCCGTGGTGTGCCGGACCTGGTGTTAATGTTATTGATCTTTTATGGTCTGCAAATTGCGCTCAACAGCGTGACGGAAACGCTCGGTGTCGCGCAAATCGATATCGATCCGCTCTCGGCGGAGATCATTACGCTCGGGTTTATCTACGGTGCGTATTTCACTGAAACCTTTCGCGGTGCCTATCTGGCTGTGCCGCCTGGGCAGATTGAAGCGGCCGTGGCCTATGAATTTACACCACTGAAGGTATTTCGTCGCATCACTTTTCCTTCCATTATGCGCTTTGCCTTGCCCGGTATCGGCAATAACTGGCAGGTGATCCTCAAGGCAACGGCGCTGGTGTCGCTGTTGGGGCTGAATGACATTGTTAAAGTGACCCAGTTAGCGGGCAAGGGGGCGCATGAACCGTTTTATTTCGCCATTGTCGCCGGGGTGATGTATCTGATTTTTACCACCGTCTCCAACGGGGTACCGTGGTGGCTGGAACGCCATTACCCGCAGGGCGTGAAGAAGGTGAATTATGAGTGAGATCCTGCAACAGTATTCGCAACCTTTACTATGGAGTGATGGGTATCGTCTCACCGGCCTGGCGATGACGCTGTGGCTGCTGATTTCGTCGGTGGTGATGTGCGGACTGCTGGCAATTCCGCTGGCCATTGCCCGCGTTTCTCCACGGCGGCGTTTCAGTTTTCCGGTGTGGGTATTTACCTATGTGTTTCGCGGCACACCGCTTTACGTGCAGTTGCTGGTATTATACTCCGGCGTTTACAGTCTGGAGATCGTGCGTGGCACTGACATGCTGAATGCGTTTTTCGGCAGTGGGCTGAACTGTGCGGTGCTGGCATTGGCATTGGCATTGGCATTGAACACCTGCGCCTATACTACAGAGATTTTTGCTGGTACAATCCGTTCGGTGACTCACTGCGAAATTGAAGCTGCCAGAGCTTACGGTTTTTCCCGGTTTAAACAGTATCGCTGTATTATTTTGCCCGGCGCGTTACGTATTGCACTTCCCGCGGACAGTAACGAGGTGATTTTGATGCTTCACTCCACGGCGCTGGCGTTTACCGTAACGGTGCCGGATATATTGAAAATTGCCCGAGATATTAACGCTTCCACTTATCAGCCGTTTTATTCCTTTGGCATTGCTGCGGTGATCTATCTGGCAATCTCTTTTGTGCTGATCGTCCTGTTTAAACACGCTGAACGGCGCTGGCTGCGGCATATTCATACCCGTTCATCTCATTAACATCAGGAAAAAACAGCATGTCAGATCATAAACTGATGGTGACGGAACTGCATAAGCGTTACGGGGAACACGAAGTGCTGAAGGGCGTTTCTCTTCAGGTGCATATTCTGTACTAGCTCAGACCTGATCTGACAGTTACCGATTATTTATACAGGTGTCTGTCAGATTACATCTGGTTCAGATTCTTTTCTGCCCAGATCCGTTTTCCATCGAGTAAAGCGGCCATCGGCGTACGCCCGCAGCACATTTTTCCCTGATGAGTTCGCTCATTATTGTAATGCCACAACCAGTTGTCCAGATCTACCTGCAGGCTTTCCAGGTCTCCATATAACTTCTTGCGGAACGTAACCTGATAAAAATCC
>NZ_JAHWCO010000120.1:0-11822 GCF_020054415.1 Candidatus Symbiopectobacterium sp.
AGGTCTCCATGGGACTCCTGCTTTTTCTCTTTCTGGCCATCGTTATCTCCATTTCAGTAGAAACTGCGAATGGAGAGGAGGTTAAAAGAGTTAAGTCCCGGAGTGATCGATACGACGCGAATCAGTGATCGACCTTTCATACGAAATCGTGATCGATTGTCATGCGAATCACTGATCGATCACGATGCGAATATGCAACTGCGCGTTCAGTGTGGTGTTGCTGCTCATTGCGTCGGTTTTCCCTTGGTAAAAGAGTGCGTCTTGCAAATGGTGTAGCATTTGCGCAAAACGAAAATTTTTTGTGTTAATGTTTTGTGATTTTGATCAACTTTTTGGCTGGTGACGTGCCAATCAGGTTTTTTTTATTTATTAAAACAACCGGTTATGATGACGTTATCTGAGGCAGAGAAACGGCAGCGAGAAGCGATGAAAGTCACGCTGGAAGAGTTGCAAGCGTTTGTAGTGGTCATCGACAGCGGGTCGATTACGGCAGCGGCAGAGCAGCTGGGGCAGACCGCCTCCGGTATCAGCCGCGCGCTGCGTCGGCTGGAAACCAAGCTGGACACCACACTGTTGCACCGCACCACACGCCGTCTGGCATTATCACAGGAAGGCGAGCTGTTTTTGGCGCAGGCGCGTGAAGTGATCGCTTCAGTTGAACTGGCGGAAGAGTCGATGTCTATCGGGCGTGAGCAGCCTTGCGGCACGTTGCGTGTTAATGCTGCTTTCCCGTTTATGCAACATGCGATTGTGCCCCTTATCCCTGAATTTCGCTGCATTTACCATCATATTCAGCTACAACTGAACACAGATGACGTCTTTATTGATTTATTGGAGCAGCATACTGACATTGCTATCCGCATTGGCACCCTGCGGGATTCCAGTATCCATGTCCGTTTGCTGGGCAGCACGCGCACGCGGATCTTGGCCAGTCCCGATTATTTGCAACGCCACGGCGTTCCGCAGAGCGTAGAAGCGCTGAATAATCACGTATTATTCGGTTTCACCCATGTGGATGCGCTCAATGTCTGGCCGGTACGTAAAGCCAACGGTGAGTTGTACCGCATCAAACCCGCGCTGGTGGCCTCGAGCGGTGAAACGCTGCGCCAACTGGCGCTGCGCGGGGAGGGTATCGTCCGTTTGTCTGATTTTATGACACAGGACGATCAGAAAAGCGGACGATTAGTGCCGGTGTTGGCGCAACAGACGATTGAAACGCGCATGCTGGTGAACGCGGTTTACTACCGCAACACCAAGCTGACGGCGCGTATCAGCTGTTTTCTCGATTTTCTCAGCGAGAAGATGGCGCACCAGCTGCTTTAGGTAGCGTTCAGGCGAATACTCGGGTCAAATGTTCGCGGTATTCAGCAAGATAGCGATCCACCTCTGGTTGCTTGATCACATCATTGCAGATAAAGGCCGGCAGCGGTTACAGGCCGATAAACTGGTTGGCTTTGTGGAACGGCAGGTAAACGCCATCAACACCGACACCGTGAAAGAACTGGTCGGGATCGGTAAAGGCTTCCAACGGCGCGTTCCAGGTCAGGGGCAGCATATAATTCCGCCCTTGCAGCAGACCGCAGGAGCCGTATTTTTTTCTGGCGTCTGAGCGGGTGCGGCCATCGCTGGCATAGAGCGAGCCGTTACCGTGAGTAAACACTTCATCGACGTATTTCTTCAGGATCCACGGCACGTCCATCCACCATCCCGTCATTTGATAAATGACGGTGTCTGCCCACAAAAAGAGCTGTACCTCTTCGTCCAAGTTGTAGCCCTGATCTACGTTGGTCACCTGTACGTTATGGCCCTGTTCGCTGAGCAAGGTGGCGGAAAAATCCGCGAGCGTGTTGTTCAATTGGCCCTTGGAGTGACCAAAGGATTTGCTGGCGTTGATCAGCAGAATGTTTTGCATGGTGACGATGATCCTGATTGCTTAATGAAAGTAAGGCAGTGTAGTGCGCAGGCTCAGGATGAAAAACGGGGGGTAATGACACAACACTCTTGACTGGTAGTCAATAAAACAGGGGTTTTATGCATCGAGGGTCGGGCAACCAATAAGTAAAAAAGGCAGGTAAACCAATGTATCAGCTTTCCTGCCCTGAAGAGGCGTGTTCGATGTTTATCTCATTTCACGCAATAAACGTAACGATTAGAAATCCACACTCATGCCCAGTTGGAAGGTGCGTCCCGGTGCAATCGACAATTGCTGATTGTAATAGTGTGCGTTATTGGGGTCGGCATTGGTCGGTGCCTCAATGTTGCGGCTGTTTTGGTAATTCCAATATTTACGGTCAGTCAGGTTGTAAATACCGCCGTTGACGCGCACGTTTTTGGTAATACGGTAGTACGCGGTCAAATCCACCAAACCATAGCCCGGCACGCGCATAAAGGTGTAATTGTCGGAGCCAAGCACATTACCGTTGCGCACGCGTTTACGGCCTGCGGCGTAATCAGCGGTTTTTCCTTTGGTAAAGGTGGTGATCAACGCAGCGCCATAGGTGTTGCTCGGATCGTCATAGGCCAGCCCAACCACGGCTTTTTGTGGCGTGACGGTATCGAGATTGACGTAGCGGTCACCGGAGGCGCTGGATTTCGAGGCACCTTGGGTATAGCCGTAAGCTAGACGGGCGCTGAACCCTTTGGCCTGTTCAAACCAGGTGCCCAGTTCGAAACGTGCACTCAGCTCGCCACCGTAGATATAGGCTTTATCGCGGTTTTCGGTGAGATAGAGGGTACTGATGGTGTTTGGCAGATTGACAAACAGGTCGGGATTTCCTGCACGGAGATAGTAGCCATTGGCGATAAAGTTTTTGTAATCGTCATAGAACGCGGCTGCGCTAAGCGTTACCCCCTCTACAATACGGCCTTTCAGCCCCAGCTCATAATTATCGCTGGTTTCGGTTTTCAGCTTAGGATCGCCGATCGTGGCATAAAAGCTTGAGATGCCCTTATAACCCAAGGACCAGGCACCATACAGTTGCCCTGCCTTCGGAAACTGAGCGCCGCGCTTATACTGAACATAGGCCAGCAGATCCGGTTTCAGATTGTACTGGAAGGTCAGCGCAGGCAAGATCTGGCTGTCCGCGTTGGTGCCGTACATATTGGCAGTGTTATTTGCCGTTACTCTGCCATTAGTATTGGTAAACAGGTTATCGGTATTTTCTGGCTTGGCGTGTTGCCAAGCGAAACGCACCGCAGGGATCACTGAGAAATCGCGCCCAGCCACATCCCAGGTCATCTTATCCTGCACAAAAGCACCAGCATTAATGATTTTGCTGTCTGCTTGAGGGCGGCCCAATTGAATAGGTATCCCGCCTGCCACAATGTTTTGTGCTGTCAGCGGTCTTTCGGATTCAGACTGGCGAATGTTTACACCATAGCTAACTCGATGATTACGCCACTCTTTGGTCGCTTTGCTTTCCAGCCCAAGGGTGTTGGTATCGTAGCCGCTCCACACCTGAGTCGGTGACGCAGCATTGCTGACGGTGTAGTCGTGGGCTTCGGTTTTGCTAAAGAACAGTTTGCTGTTCAGGCTGTCGAACAGCAACCCGTCAGTTGGCGCATACAGATCGGCAACGCTCACGCCCCAACGGCGCGTTTTGCTGTCCTGAAATGAGGTGCTGCCATCACGATAAGAACTGCCAGAGCCTTCGACATTCCAGGTGGGAAAGTTGCTGTGGTTAAACTTCTCGTAATACTCCACCGTGCCGGTTAGCTGGTGCAGGTCGGTTGCCTGCCAGATTCCAGAGGCCAGCACGGCGTTGGAGTGCCAGTTGGCCGGATTGCTGTCGATGGTAGCATCACGGTGGTTTTCGGTTTCATTACCGTCGCGGCGGCTGTAGACCACCACGCCGCGCAGGGTGTCGTCACCGCCAGCGGCGGTAATCCCGTTGTGGAAACTGCGATGGGCGGAGTCATACCCGGCCTGATAGCCAAAATAGCTGTGTTTATCGCTGCTGAGGAAGTTATCCGGCGATTTGGGCATAAATGAAACCGAGCCGCCCAAGGCATTATTGCTGTTAGACACGTCGGTAGCGCCGGAGGCGATATCAACCGAGCCGTACAGGTAGGGATCGAGGTAATCACCGCGGCCGATGCCGGTGCTGCCTGCCTGCACGCGACCGCTCGGCGTGGAAGTACCGCGATCGGTTCCTGCGGGAAGTTCAACGCCATCGATATCGATAGAAACGCGGTTGTTTTCCAGCCCGCGAATGTTGTAGCCGCTGTAGCCACCGCGATCGTAGCTGCTTTTGCCTGCGGTAGCCCCGGCGCTGACGCCCGGTGCGCTCACTAGCGGCTGATAGCGCATGATATTGCCGAAGGTATTACCACCTTCTTTCAAGAGGTCGTTGGCTGTTGTCAGGGTGGTTTTCGTGCCCGCTTCTCGCTTTACGCGGGGAGAAAGTACCGTCATGGTGTCCTGGGACTCTTTCTGTGCAGTATCCGATTTGCCCTGCGCGCTTTGCGCCGCATTGGCATCAAATGCCAAGCCGGACAGGACGCCGGTCAGCAAAATGTCATTCAAATTCTTATGATTTAACATGATAGAGCTCTTGGGTTCGCGATGGTTTGGGTTAGTAAAAATGGTGGTGCCGATATTGTCATCGGTGCGGTAGGATGCCGCACATAGCTAAATGATAATCATTAGTAGATAGCAAATATAATCATTATCACCACGATTGCGGCATTAATATTTTTTAATGCAGGAACTCAACGACGATTGATAAAGTGTTAAGGGAGGAAGACACCTGAGGTTTGTGACAGTGGCTGGCAAGATGCTGTACTATCTGCGCATACATACCGCGCGCGTTGCGGGAATTAACCCTTTTTAGATGACCTGTTTTAGCATGATCATTGAGTCACCGCGTAAGGATTATCGATGAGTGAGATAACTCATGACTGCGCAGAACGTCTTGCGCTGCATACGTTTACAGAAAATGCGTACCTGAACTACTCCATGTACGTCATCATGGACAGGGCGCTGCCTTTTATTGGTGACGGCCTTAAGCCGGTGCAACGCCGCATCGTGTATGCGATGTCGGAACTGGGATTGAGCGCCAGCGCCAAGTTTAAAAAATCCGCCCGTACCGTGGGGGACGTGCTCGGGAAATACCATCCGCACGGTGACAGCGCCTGCTATGAAGCAATGGTGCTGATGGCGCAGCCTTTCTCTTACCGCTATCCGCTGGTGGACGGCCAAGGGAACTGGGGGGCTCCGGACGATCCGAAATCCTTTGCTGCGATGCGTTATACCGAATCGCGCCTTTCCAAATACGCCGAAGTGCTGCTGGGCGAGTTGGGGGAAGGCACCGTCGAGTACCAGCCCAACTTTGACGGCACCTTGCAGGAGCCGAAAATTTTGCCTGCGCGTTTGCCCAACATTTTACTTAACGGCACCACTGGCATTGCGGTCGGGATGGCGACGGATATCCCACCGCATAACGTGCGTGAAGTGGCGGCTGCCGCCGTTGCGCTGTTGGAAAAACCGGAATCATCGCTCGACGATCTGTTGCTGTTCGTCCAGGGGCCGGATTTCCCCACGGAAGCTGAAATCATCACGCCGCGTGATGAGCTGCGGCGTGTCTATGAGCAGGGGCGTGGTTCCGTGCGGATGCGTGCTCTGTGGAAGAAAGAAGACGGCGAAGTGGTGATCACCGCGTTGCCGCATCAGGTCTCGGGTGCGAAAGTGTTAGAGCAGATCGCCAGCCAAATGCGGGCGAAAAAGCTGCCGATGATCGATGATTTACGCGATGAATCGGATCATGAAAATCCGACGCGTCTGGTGCTGGTGCAGCGATCTAACCGGATCGACCTCGATCAGGTAATGAATCACCTGTTTGCCACCACCGATCTGGAAAAAAGCTACCGCATCAACATGAACATGATCGGTCTGGATAACCGTCCCGCTGTGAAAGGGCTGGTGGAGATCCTGAGCGAATGGCTGGTGTTCCGCCGTGATACGGTGCGCCGCCGCCTGAACTACCGTCTGGAAAAAGTGCTCAAGCGTTTGCACATTCTGGAAGGTTTGTTGATTGCGTTCCTGAACATTGATGACGTTATCCATATCATCCGCACCGAGGATGAGCCCAAAGCGGAACTGACGCGCCGCTATGGCCTGAGTGATACCCAGGCTGAAGCCATTCTGGAATTAAAATTGCGGAATTTGGCGCGCCTGGAAGAGATGAAAATCCGTGGCGAGCAACACGATTTGGAAAAAGAGCGCGATCAGCTTCAGGCGCTGCTGGCATCAGAACGTAAGCTTAACAATCTGCTGAAAAAAGAGATTCAGTCGGATGCTGAATTGTATGGCGACGATCGCCGTTCGCCGCTGCATGAGCGTGCGGAAGCCAAGGCCATGAGTGAGCACGATTTCGTACCGTCTGAACCGGTCACAATCGTATTGTCAGAAATGGGCTGGGTGCGTAGCGCGAAAGGGCATGATATCGATCCTTCCGGGTTGAGCTTTAAAGCGGGCGATAGCTTCCGCGCCGCCGCGCGCGGCAAGAGTAACCAGCCGGTGGTGTTTATCGACTCCACGGGACGTAGCTATGCGCTCGATCCGATCACGTTGCCGTCGGCGCGCAGTCAGGGTGAACCGCTGACGGGCAAACTGACGCCGCCTCCGGGTGCCAGTATTGAGCATGTGCTGATGGCCGCGGATGAACAACGCCTGTTGATGGCGTCCGATGCTGGCTACGGGTTTGTTTGTACGTTCAACGATCTGGTGGCGCGCAACCGTGCCGGTAAGGCGATGATTACGCTGCCGGACAACGCCAAAGCGCTGGTACCGATCGTGATAGAGCGTGAAGATGACCTGCTGATGGCGGTCACTGCTGCGGGTCGCGTGTTGGTGTTCCCGGTGTCCGATCTGCCCCAGTTGTCGAAAGGCAAAGGCAACAAGATCATCTCCATCTCCTCGGCGGATTTCTCGGAAGGCAAGGATCGCTTGGCTCTCCTGTTGGTGGTGTGGCCGCAAGCGACGGTGAAACTGTATTCCGGTAAGCGCAAAATTGTGGTGCGTGCAAGCGAACATCACGGTGAGCGGAGCCGTAAAGGCACCTTGCTGCGTGGGCTGCAACACATTGACCGCATTGAGGTTGATGCGCCTCCAGCGCCAAAGGATGACAGCGAGGAGTAATGCGTTGCCTGATATCACCCGATGGCGGTATCAGGCATCTCCCCCTTTGTTACCTGGCCGATGGCACGGGTACCACGGCAAAGGATTACCCGTGTGTTTTATGCCGAAGTCGCTATACTAGCGGCGGCGGTTGGCTTATGAGGTCGTTATGTTATTCATTATCCGTTTTGTGGTAGTGGTGATTTTTTCCATTCTGATTTGCATGTTCGGTACAATTTACTGCCTGTTTAGCCCGAAGAATCCGCGCCACGTGGCGACCTTTGGTCATGCGTTTGGGCGGCTCTCTACCCTGTTTGGTCTAAAAGTAGAAGTTAGAGTGCCTGCGGATGCGGGAAACTATGGCAACTGCATTTACATTGCCAACCATCAGAACAACTACGATATGGTGACGGCGGCAAATGCGGTGCAGCTTGGCACGGTTACGGTCGGTAAAAAAAGCCTGGTGTGGATCCCGTTCTTTGGTCCGCTCTACTGGCTGGCAGGTAACTTACTGATTGACAGAGAAAACCGCGCCAAGGCGCACGGCACTATTGCGCAAGTCGTTCAACACATCAAAGAGCGCAATATTTCTGTCTGGATGTTTCCAGAAGGTACGCGCAGCCGTGGTCGTGGGCTAATGCCGTTCAAGACCGGAGCGTTCCATGCCGCGATTAGTGCAGGCGTACCGATTGTGCCGATTTGTGTGACCGATACGCATAATAAAGTCAAACTGAACCGGTGGAATAACGGTCATGTTATCGTTGAAATGCTGCCACCGATTGATGCCTCTGCATACGGTAAAGAGCAGGTGAGAGAGCTGGCCGCGCATTGTCATGATGTGATGGCAGCGCGTTTGGTTGAACTGAATGCTGAAGTGGCTGAGCGGGAGAAAGCGGCGAAGCGTTAATGTTTTTTACGCCCTCTGCGTTGGCGGGCGTACACGGTTGGTTAGCAAGATTACGGAGTTTTTATGTCACTTAGCCGCCGTAAGTTTATTCAGGCATCGGGGCTTATTGTGTGTGCAAGCGGACTATCTGCGACGGCGCAGGCAAAGGGTAAGCAAAATGCGCTACCTATCCCGCCGCTGTTGGAGTCTCGCCGTGGGCAGCCGCTTTTTTTGACCATGCAACGCGCGCACTGGGCGTTTTCCAGTGACCGTAAAACCTCAGTGTGGGGCGTTAACGGACGCTACCTCGGCCCGACGGTAAAAGTGTTCAGCGGCGATGATGTCAAACTGATCTACGGCAACCGCCTGAATGAGCAGGTCTCCATGACCGTCAGCGGCTTGCAGGTGCCAGGCCCGTTGATGGGCGGCGCTGGGCGAATGATCTCCCCGGGGACCGACTGGGCTCCCGTGCTGCCGATTCGGCAGGCAGCGGCTACCTGCTGGTATCACGCCAATACGCCGAATAGTATGGCACCGCAGGTTTATCAGGGACTGGCCGGACTTTGGCTGGTAGAAGACAGCACCAGCAGGAGCCTGCCTATTCCGAATCACTATGGCGTGGATGATTTTCCTCTGATTATTCAGGATAAACGCCTAGATAACTTTGGCGTTCCGGTCTACAACCCGCCCAGTAGCGGAGGCTTCGTTGGTGATACGTTGCTGGTAAACGGTGTGCAAGAACCGTTTGTCGAAGTCTCACGCGGTTGGGTGCGTCTGCGTTTTCTGAATGCGTCGAATGCGCGCCGTTACGTGATGCGACTGAGCGACGGCCGTCCGATGTACCTTATCGCCAGCGATTTGGGTTTTTTACCGCTGCCGTTGGCGCTGAATCAGGTTTCCCTTGCGCCGGGTGAACGTCGTGAAATTCTGATTGATATGTCCCAGGGCGGTGAAGTGACCTTGACGGCAGGCGATGCGGCAACGTTGATGGAACGACTGCGTGGCTTGTTTGAGCCCTCCAGCATCCTGGTGTCAACGCAGATACTGACGTTAAAACCCACCGGTTTTCTGCCACTGGTGACGAACAATCTTCCCGCCCGTTTGCTGACGGATATTGTGCTGCCTGCCAATATCAGTCGGACGCGGGAGTTCCGTCTGGGTGATAGCCTGCCGGGGATTAACGGTGCGATGTGGGATATGACGCGCACGGATGTTCAAACGCAGGAAGGACGCTGTGAACGCTGGATCGTTCACGCCGATTCACCACAGCCGTTCCACATTCAGGGCGCGATGTTTTTGGTGCTCAGCATCAGCGGGGCTGCTCCTGCTGCCGATCAAAGTGGCTGGAAAGACACGGTGTGGGTGGACGGCGATGCTGAACTGTTGGTTTATTTCACCAAATCGTCATCGGCATCATTCCCGTTCCTCTACTACAGCCACACGCTGGAGATGGCGGATCGTGGTTCCACCGGACAGTTGGTGGTGCAGTAAAATGGCACTATAAGGGGGCGTAGACCCCTGCGGTTGCTGATAAACAGCCCAATGCTCACCGTCATTCCCGCCCACCACTGTCATTCCCGCGCAGACGAAACACGTTTCTTCTCACAGAGATCCCCGGCTTTCGCCGAGGATGAAGATGGGGAAAGTGACTTTGCCAGCCGTCTAAGGGAGGCTGCTCCCCCTTTGTTTTGTATTACAGATTGGCGTTTGGGTTACTTGGCGTTGCTACGGCAGGTGTGGCAGCAGAAACCTTCAGCGTCTGTTTGAACCACTCCACCACACGATGAATCAGCGGCTCTTGATACCACGGCAAATCGCCGTGATTCGCCCCTTCCAGCAACACATACTCTGCTGGATTTCCGCCCTCTTTTAATGCCCTAAACAACTGAGCACTTTGTACCGGGGAAACCAGCGTATCCGCGCTGCCGTGCATGATCAGGAACGGCGGTTTTTTGCCGCGAATGTGCCCCATGGGGCTAGCGTTAAGGGCTCTTTTCTCATCCTTGCCGATAGCAGCACCGGGGAAATCGCGGAAGGCTACACCGTTAACTAACAGTGCTTCGGTTGACGCAGGTGAGCGGTGTACATCCTGAATATTCTCTGGGAAGCAAGCGCCGATGTTGAGCAAATTCGAGAAACCATAAGGGTTACAACTGCTTGCACATCTGAGTTTTGATCGAGATATTCTCCTTTATCGAAGGCTTTCTCACCATTTGTAGTACCTAGCATTTGTGCCACATACCCGCCAGCAGAATCCCCTAAAACGCCGATGCGCTGCGGATCAGTGCCGTATTCTGCGGCATGCGCGCGCAGATAGCGCACTGCAGATTTACCATCGACCACCGGCGCGGGAAAGGTGTCCGGTACTACGCGATATTCTGTTGCCGCAACGACAAAACCGGCTTGTGCCAGCGCCAGACGCATCTCAGTGTATTTCTCATATTCGGCTAAAATCAGGCCGCCGCCTGGGAAGTAGACAATGGCCGCTTTTAAGACATGCGTGCGAGGCACCAACAAAGACATTTTCAGTTGGCGTACCGAGCGTGTGCCCCTGATTTGCGAGTAGACAACGTTGCTGAGCGTGTCGACTTGCCCACGGGTAACCGGAACCTGAATCACTTCGGCTCCTAGGGTGTTTCCTGGGAGTTGCTGTGGTGCTGCATAGACGGACGTGGAGGCGATGCCTGTCACTATCGCACCAATCAAGGCAATCTGTTTTATTTTCATAACCTTCCTTAAGCGATTGTGGTGTAGGGTTATTTGAGGTTTTCAGGAAAATTGGCGGGCAGTTCGCTGGCTGGGCAAGCGATCACGCTCTCGTTATCGGGGCCGCAATCACGCACAAAAGTAGTGGTGACAAACTCGTCGATCACTTCCGTTGGGTAGGCCGGGCCCGCAGCGCGGTAGGCCTCCATGGTTGGGATATGATCGTTTTGGAAGCACACGGTTTTTTGCGGATCGTTGATAACCCAACGCGGGAAGAATATGGTGCCGTGGAACAGGCGATCGCCCAGATTCACGATCAGGCTGACATCGGTGCCCGTCGGTTCTGTCCACGAAATTTTATAAACGCTGTGGGCAACGCGAACGATGTGGGCAAACTGATCCTTGACCCAACGGTTAGCGACGATGCAGCTGTGAATGCGGTAATCAAGCGTGTGATCGTTCTTCACGTAAATCTCATAATTCCAGCCATTATCGTAGGTATAAACCAGATGTTTGCCGACAAAATAGCTGAGATCGTGCTTATCAAATGTACTCATGGTCCTGCTCCTTTTGTTCTTGATGTCAGGATCATATTGCGTCACTCTGTGAATTAATAACGCTGATTTTTCATCTAATTCATCCAAAATGTAGATTGATTATGCACAAGACAACGCTAGAACAATGGTTCTTGCTGGATAAGGTGATTGAGTTGGGGTGCTTTGCGCGTGCGGCGCAGGCAACTCACCGCAGCCAGTCTTCGGTAAGCTACAATCTGGCGCTGCTTCACGAGCGCCTTGGTGTGGCATTGCTGGAGGCTAAAGGCCGCAAAGCGGAGATAACCCCTGCCGGCGCGCTGCTGCTGGCGCAGGTCAGGCCGCTACTGAATGCCTTTCATTATGTGGAAAAGCAGGCGGCCACGCTTAAAAAGGGGGTACGCACGCGTCTCGACCTGGTGGTCGATAGCATATTTCCCCGGCTTTGTTGAATAAATCAGAACTTGTAACGACTGCGCCCCATACTGGTCGATTGTTACGTGATGCGAATACTGTTCGGCATTCCTAATAGCGTGATCCGGTTAAGCGCTTTGACCATGGCCATGGCTTCACCCACCTG
>NZ_JAHWCO010000279.1:0-2008 GCF_020054415.1 Candidatus Symbiopectobacterium sp.
ACCGTGTTTTTTCACAGGAGATGTCTGTTCACAAAACGGGCATCTTACATCAACTTTAGCCACTGTATTCCACATCCAAAACCGGACATTTCACACTGCAATCAACATATTGAATACACGACCAGAAATCTGGGCTCGACAGCATTGATCGTGTCAACTATTTCACTGAATGCCGCCGCGCGCTCACCTCGAACGCGGACATCCAATTGCCGAATCCTTTCAAACATCGCTTTATGAAATGGCGCTTTACCGCCCAGCACGGCAGCACGTTCAGTTAGTACCTCAACATTTTTAACCTGATCCACCATATTAAGCGCCCGGCGCTCTGCGATTTTTTCAGCACGCTGAGTATGGGCAACCATTGCACGCTGTGCCGCCTCCATCAGTCTGTCTTGCTGGGATAGTGAACTGAAACGCTGGCGATCTTCTCTTGCAAGTTCACGCAGGTGATAGCTTATCGTTGTATCTATCCCGTCGGTTTCCGCTTTCGTCAGCTTTCTTCCGATGGCGCTCTCTACTTCCTGAATACAATTCGGATGCATGGTTATCCCCTACGTAAAAAACAAGAGACGGCGGTACCAAACATGGTGGATTCACGGCGTGCAGTTTGCAGGTTGGCGTCGATATCAGCCATAACCTCCGTGACATTTTGCTGAATCGGCGTTCCCTCATTATCAAATGCGGAAATAACGTTAGCCTCAGGGTTAGCCAGCACCAGTGCTCTTAGTCGTTCAACGGATGGGGGATACTTACCACTACCAGCGCCAGAGGTATTCTCTTGAGCGCGCGGGGCGCTGCTGTCTTGTGGCGATGAAATATCTGCTGCTGGGGATGATCCCCGTGTGCGATCGGTTATTCCGGCCTCATCACGCAGCATCAGACGCAAATAGGCGGGAACGATCCCTTGCTCCAGCCTGGAAAGGTTGGAGCGTGCTTCATAATAAAGCCCACCATCCTGATGTGGTGCTAGTTGCTCCTTTGTTTCTCTCAATCGAGATGCCAAATCAGAAATTTTAGCGTTGAGAGTTTCGATCGTAGCTGCACGTTCAGCGCGGGCTTTTGCTAAGTTCCTTCTTGAACCAGTGAGTGGTGTATCAGCTAGTTGATTAAGGTCAGACTTTGCTTTCTGCAATTGATACTCAAGGTTGCGAGACTCTTCCGTTAACGACTTACGTTCACCTCGCGGAAGTAATTGATCGGCCAGGCTGCGCAAACGGATTGTTTCTGCTGAAACCGTAGATTCGTTGTGAAGAAGGAATGCTGCGTCGTTTACGCCATCAAGTGACGACACATCCACCCTATCTCCTGCGTCCAGTTGCCGCATGGCTAGATCCAGTGCGTTTTGATGCACCACGCTGGACGCAATATCGACAGGTAAACCGGGGGCGGTAGACTCACTGAAATGCTCAGCGCCACGAGCGGTCATTGCAGCATCTACAATCTCAGGCGATGGGCGAGCGTAAAGGTGGGCCAGCCCGCCGAACGCAGCCCCAAGGATCACATCGGTCGCCAGCGCGGTTTTATCAAAGGCTCTATATTGCTGGGCCATTTCTTTATATCCGTTCCGCTCCAGTAATTCATGTGTTGCGGCGCGATGAGCGACACCCAAACCGGCATTACTTGCAGCTCCAGCCAACAATCGGGTACTGAGGCTTTTTGCAAAAGGGGCGGCGGGGATTACTACGCCAACAGCGTTTACGCCACCTTCTAATATGGCCTTTCCAAATGCGGTGTTATCATCGACCCCCTTCTTTAACGCCTCATAATATCTAACTTGCGTGGTTGCTACGCCCGTTAAGCCAGCAGCCCCAATCGGCCCCCCCAATGCGGATCCCACCGCTGCGGGCGCTATAACTTCGCCAAAGCCATCTAATAATTGCCCTACCGTGCTGGTCGTTAACGGATCTGGTTTACTGGTTTCACCAATTCTGGCTATGTTTTTAATTCGTTCATCCCACGATTTATCCAAACCTGCCGCTGCTGTTAATGGCCTAACCGCATCAGCGAG
>NZ_JAHWCO010000268.1:0-3370 GCF_020054415.1 Candidatus Symbiopectobacterium sp.
CCGCGCTGCTTGAGGGCCTTGTTATAAGAGGGCCAGTTGGTGATTTTAAAATTTTGTTTTGCCATGGAGACCTGATTTTGAAACAACTGTGGAGATCTGCTCCGATGATTACCCAAAAGTTCTATTTATTCAACAAAGCCGTCGTCGCGATGAACAGCCACCGGGCCATACTTGTACCCAAGGATATCGGCAATCTGCTGCGAGTGATGCTCGGCGATCATGCGCAGCGCATCACTGTTGTAACGGGTTACCGCATGCGCCAAATCGCGCCCAGACAGAGTAAAAACGCGGATGACCTCACCGCGAGAAAAGTTACCCTTCACCTCGCGAATGCCTTTTGGCAACAGAGAGCTACCACGCTCAATGATCGCGGAAAGCGCACCGTCATCAATGGTGATTTCACCCGCCGGCGGCGCACCGAAGATCCAGTGTTTGCGGCTTTCCAACGTTGCTTCCACGGCGTGGAAACGGGTACCGACCGACACGTTGCCAATCACATCGTCAATTACATCGGCGCGATTGCCTGCGGCAATGATCACATCAATCCCGGCGCGGCAGGCTACGTCGGCAGCCTGCAATTTGGTCGACATACCGCCCGTGCCAAGTCCGGAAACGCTGCCACCGGCAATCAGGCGCAGTTCGTCGGTAATGCCTTCCACTTCACGGATCAATTCCGCCTCCGGGTTGGAACGCGGATCGGCGGTAAACAAGCCAGCCTGATCGGTCAGCAACAGCAGCTTGTCCGCATCCGCCAATATCGCGGCGAGTGCCGACAGGTTGTCGTTATCGCCAACCTTGATTTCGGCGGTGGCTACCGTATCGTTCTCATTAATCACCGGAACAATACGGTTATCCAGCAATGCACGCAGCGTGTCGCGGGCGTTGAGGAAACGTTCTCTGTCTTCCAGATCCGCGCGCGTCAGCAACATTTGACCAATATGGATGCCATAAATAGAAAACAGTTGTTCCCACAACTGAATCAAACGGCTCTGTCCGACCGCGGCCAACAGCTGTTTGGTGGCGATGGTGGCAGGCAATTCCGGATAACACAAATGCTCGCGCCCAGCGGCAATCGCCCCAGACGTCACAATCGCAACACGGTGTCCGGCCGCGTGCTGCTGTGCACAGTGGCGAACCAATTCAACAATATGGGCACGGTTCAAGCGGCGCGAACCGCAGGTCAACACGCTGGTACCCAATTTCACAGCCAAAGTCTGGCTGCCACTCATGATTAATCTGCCGTTAATGTTGGTCAAAACACGAAATAGTGAAAACGTTGCCACAGAGCACGTTCATAATGGCAACAGAGATTACGCGAATCTGCCCCGCTCCCACAAACGCGGCGCAGACTCAAAAGAGAGGCTTCACGGTCGCTCGGTGAGCGTCAAGGCGGGTTCCAAAGAATGTAATAACTTTTCCAGACGCGTATGAAACTGCCGTTGCGTCTCCTGCACTTTCGTCAGCACTTCGGTATCCTTAATTTTCTCTTCTTGCCAACGGCCCATTTTATCGTACAAGCCAGTATGGTAGGAATAAACGAGCGTCTTTTCCTGGGCTTCCAACTGGAGCCACCATCCCCAGAATTCCCGTTTTTCCGGCACAGGTTTCACACCAACGCATACCGCCAGGCAATCAAAGAAAAAACGTTCGTTGTCGCACTGATTCTCGCGCAGATAGGGCCCCAATGAGGCAAAACTTTTCATGAGCCTAGCTTTCGGATGTCCACTCGGTAATGTCATCGGTTTACTCCTCAGGTTGAAGTTTCTCTTTTAACAGATGGCAACAATAAATTAAACAGCTACTCTTCAGGTTATTCTTTCTTTGTGAGTCCGATGCTTAGCCGTTCAGCGCGTCCTTTAGCCAATCGCTGATATGGCCCAATGCCTGATGAAAATTACGGTATATCTGCGCCGACTTGATGGGCAACAATTTACCGTTGGTGGACGAATTGACGATCAGGCTCGCTTCTTCTTTCTGGCACAGCAGGTCATTATCCCAATAGCCCGCCAGCATTGGTGTCGGGCAACGGTGGCCCAGTAGCCCCTGCGTTTTAAGCGAGTAGCGGCCCAATTCCGTTTTCAGCGCTGCGTCAGTGGCATTTGCCATGCCAAGGCGACTGGCCAGCACGTCCATATACATATCCGGCACCTGATGTTGGCGCTGCGTATCACACAGCAAATGGTGCACGATGGGGCCAAGCGTTGCGACACCGCGCAAACGGCCTGGATCCAGATAAGCCAGCCGCACCGCGATATTGGCACCGAAACGAAAACCAAAGGCACTAACGCGACAGTGATCGACCCAGGGGATATCAGGCAGTGCGCGCAACACCTGTCGATGCAGGAAACTGCTGTCTTCACTTAACTTCCAGCGCGATGAAAAGCCTACCGACGGCACATCAATGGTCAGCATAGCCATGCCAGCCGGAGCCAGGTAGTCGCGGAACAGGCGATAATAGTCACTTTGCAGCATATCGAGCGTGCCACACATCAGCACGGTCGGGAACGGTGCTGAGCCCTGCTCAGGCAAGTGCAAAAAGCCGCGCAGATTACCGCCACCTTCGATGGGAAAATCCAGCGCTTTTAGCTGATACGGCAGATAGTTAGCCGCTTCTTCATAGGCGCGGTTCGCCAGCGTTTGTGCCTGCTCCGCCAGTTCGTCCCCTTTGATATAAGGATAAGCCGCAATGCTGTAGAGATTGGCAGCATTCAGCCAATAGTGGCCATAGTGCTGTGTCTCTTCTCTTTCCATCGCTTTAGCTTGCCAGGCAGCCCCCTGCTTGGCCCACTCGTAAATCCAGTTGCCGCTGCGGTAACCCACCACGGTATCCAGAAAATGTTCATTGCTGCGCTTAGCAGTGCTGACCGTAATCCGTGCCAGCACTTCTTCGATTTCACGTGGATCGACACCGCGCCAGATCCACATCAGGCGGTTCAGTGTGCGATACCAGTGTTTTGAATACCGCCCTTCCAGCGCGGAATGGCGTTCAACGTCTTCATGGTGGCGAGCGCGCCTGACCAACGTTGATGTCTCTTGATGTCTGAACGAGGGTTTAAACAGTGTCTCAGAGAGATTGGCTTGAACCACGGCAGTCTCCTAGATACGGCATGATTGAGAACACGAAAACGCACGGCAGATGCGCATCGGAATGAAAGTGCTGCACAGGCTTCTTTGAGCCTTTTAAAAAAAATTGCCCGGCGCAAAGCCGGGCAATTAACATAACATTAGTGGCTTTGTTGAATAAATAGATTTTATGCTGGCAGCCCAGTGAAACGACGGATCCTCGCAACGTAAAATCATGCAGTTAGGCCTCATGAGAAAAGTGTACACCTGAGATGACAAGCATTTTCTACCAAAACTGGCATGGAAA
>NZ_JAHWCO010000464.1:0-39940 GCF_020054415.1 Candidatus Symbiopectobacterium sp.
ATTGTCCAGTTAACCGGAATGCTCGAAAAGGCCAAAATGGCTCTGATGAAAAATAAGAGTGTAATTTCGTTGCACTGTTGGAAACAAAAGTAGCTTGTCATTTATCGCACGTTTTGGCTTCAAATATCGCGCGGCGCATCATAATGCCATGAGCTGTATGGTGGACGTAGCGGCAGCCTGATTTTCATCACACCAGTAGCGCAACAGGCACGATCGCTTTATGATCGGGCCTGTTTTTTTACAGCAGTTATCAGAGTTAAGGGTTAGTGGTCATGAGTGGTACGTTATCCGAAGCCTATCTGCAACGCTTCGGCGGCACAGCGCGGTTATACGGTCAGCAGGCGTTGGCGCTGTTCGCACAGGCGCACGTGTGCGTTATCGGCATTGGCGGCGTAGGCTCCTGGGCCGCAGAGGCGCTGGCGCGTACCGGCATTGGTGCGATTACGCTGATTGATATGGATGACGTCTGTGTCAGCAACACCAACCGGCAGATTCACGCGCTGCGCAAGCATACCGGACAGGCGAAAACGGAAGTGATGGCGGAGCGTATCCGTGCCATTAACCCTGAATGTAAGGTTACCTGCGTGGATGATTTCGTCACGGTGGATAACGTGGCGGAATATCTCAACCGTGGCTTCAGCTATGTGATTGATGCGATTGACAGCGTGCGCCCGAAAGCGGCGCTGCTGGCATACTGTCGCCGTTATAAAATTCCGTTCGTGACGACCGGCGGGGCTGGTGGGCAAATAGATCCGACACGCGTCAGCGTGGTGGATCTTGCCAAAACTATTCAGGACCCGCTGGCGGCCAAGCTGCGTGAGCGGCTTAAACACGATTTCAACGTGGTCAAGAACAGCAAAGACCGCTTAGGCATTGACTGCGTATTTTCCGATGAGCCGCTGGTGTACCCGCAGGCAGATGGATCGGTGTGCGCATCGCACAGCACGGCGGAAGGGGTAAAACGTATGGATTGCGCCTCTGGCTTTGGGGCTGCCACCATGGTGACCGCGACCTTTGGATTTGTTGCGGTATCCCACGCGTTAAAGAAAATGATGGCGAAGGCGGCGCGCGAAGCGCAGCAGGTTGGTTCCTGAGCGGTACGACAATCGCTGCGTAGGTGCTGAGGACGACCCAAAAAAATAGCGTAAAGCCGCATGATTTGAATGGGTTGACGTTATAGCGCGTAAAAAATAACGCTGAGGGGAACGAGACCACAGGGTGAGCGGCAGGACGCCGCGAAAGTCAGCGCCGCGTCGGGAACGCGTCGCTGGCGGCCCGCCAGTGGGATCGGGCCCCAAAGGCACCGGGTAGCGGCGTTATTTCCCGCGAAAAGCCAGGGGCCACGGGGCGAGGGCGATTGAGCGCACCGTGTCAGGCGCGTGCGATGTAAGATGCAAATAACCGCGGGGGTTAACGCGCACGAAACACCCACGGTACGAACAAAAAGACTGGGCCTAAATAGGCTAAGCCTGTGCGGCTATGGCTTGAATACGCTGTGCCAGCGCGGATAATCCGCTGGCGCGTGAGGCGCTGAGCTGCGCGCGCAGGGCGAGTTGGTCAAACAGGGACAATGGATCTTGTCCTAGCAAATCGGCAGCCTGTTTGCCTTCTACCGCCGTGAACAGTACAGCAAGCAAACCGCGCACGATACGCCCGTCGCTGTCACCGTAAAAGTGCAATCGACCATCCTGTTGTTTCTCATAGCCCAACCAGACGCGATTTTCACAGCCAGACAGGGCGATAGTGTCATTTTTCAAAGCGTCCGGCAGGGCCGGAAGCTGTTTAGCCAGAAGGATCAATTGCCGATAACGCTCTTCCCACGAGCGGCAGGCATCGAAGGTGTGCTGTAAGGTCTCTGCAGTGATGGCACGGCCAAAAGGGTGAGCGGTGTGCTCTGTCATGGGATGTTCTGTCATGGTGTAGGCCAGTTCCATTGTTCGTCAATCAATCTCGCAGTAAATCCAAAGCATTGCCAACCGCAGTCACCAGCGCGGTGACATCATGCTCGTTATTATAGGGCGCGAAAGAGGCGCGTACTGCGCCATCGAATCCAAGTGCCGCGAATAACGGTTGAGCGCAATGGTGTCCGGCGCGAACAGCAATCTGCTGCTCTGCAAGAAGCGTTGCCAGATCGTTCGGATGTGCATCGGTCAGGGTAAACGACAGGATGGTCGCGTTGGGACTGCGCAGTGAGCGAAAACCGGGGAAACGAGCAAACTGCTGTTCAGCCAATTGTGCCAACCCTTGGCTATATTGATCCGCAGCGCGCCAGTCATAGCCTTGCATCCACGTCAGCGCAGCCCCTAACCCGAGCACTTCGGCAATAGCGGGGGTGCCCGCTTCAAATCGCTGAGGAATGGCCTGCGGTGTAAACCCATCAAAAGAGACCACGCTCATCATTTTCCCTCCACCGTGCCAGGGCGGCATGGATTCCAGCAGGTCAGCTTTGCCGTACAACACGCCAATACCGGTCGGGCCAAAAAGTTTGTGGCCGGAGAAGGCGTAAAAATCGATATCCAGCGCCTGTACATCAGGTGCGCTGTGCACAATGCCTTGCGCGCCGTCGACCATCACCACAGCACCTGCCTGATGCGCCAGCGCGATCGCTTTCGCCAGATCGGGTTGTCCCCCTGTCACATTAGACATCTGGCCCAGTGCCAGCAGGCGCGTGCGTGGGGTGATCAGATCGGCCAATGCTTCCAGGTTAGGCCGCGCATCCGCGCCAATCGGTAGCTTGGCGACGTGTGCACCGGTTTGCTGTGCCACCATCAGCCAGGGAATGAGGTTGGCGTGGTGCTCCGCTTCGCTGACGATGATTTCATCACCCGGCTGCAAACGAGGGCGTGCATAGATTTGCGCTACCAGATTAATGGCTTCTGTCGTACCGCGAGTCCACACGATGCAACGCGTATCGTCGGCGTTAAGCAGGGCGGCTACCGCGCATCGAACCTGCTCGAATCGCGCTGTCACCTGCTGTGCGTGAGCATGTTGGCTGCGGTGCACGTTACCGGTCTCGGAGGTGTAATACTGCGAGATGGCATCAATGACCGGCTGGGGTTTGAGCGCCGTTGCCGCGCTGTCCAGATAAACGCCGGATCGCGCGAGTGCAGGGAAATCATTACGAAAGGTTGCGGGATTGAATGCTGTCATGGTGTTCCTCTTCTGGCAGACGATCCTGTCGCATTTTTTACAGGGAAACAAGTTTTAGGACGATCCTTAAACGCATATTGAAATGATTTTGCTAGTCTTAACATTGTTGATAAACGGAACTATCGTTCGGTAATAGCGAAATAAGTAACCTAAAAATTTACTTGGAGTACACTATGAAGAACAAAATAGTAATTATTGCCGTTGTGATGGCTGCACTCTCTTTGACTGCCTGTTCGAGTAATTATGTGCTGCATACCAACGACGGGCGCACCATTGTCGCTGAAGGGAAACCGAAAGTGGATGAGGATACCGGAATAATCAGCTACGTCGATGCCTACGGCCACGAGCAGCAGATCAACCGTGATAACCTGAAGGAAATGGTGGAAGCAAAATAGTTTTCCCTCGGGTGTAACCTGTGTCTCGATTCTCGCACTGCCATTTCGTTGCTTACTCATTCGGTAAGGCGAGTCTGAAATGTCAGCACGGGAATTGTCATTTCTGGCACACGGAGATTTGCCGCCTGTAAGGCAAAAAAAAGCACCGCTAAAAAGCGGTGCCACATAAAAATCACTATGGACAGACAGGGTAAATGTACAGGAAGTGAAAGGTAGCCTTGGCTACCATGTCTGAAAAGCAGACAATAAATAGCAAACACAACATCACATCACAACCACAAGCCAAAAGCACTTCAGGAAACGCCTGCCGCACCTTTCGTTCCGGCTCAAGGAAGTGGCGCTAATATAGGTATTTGCTGGTGCATCCTCAACGGACAAATTATAATGTCTCGGATAAAAAAAACTAATGGCTGGAACGGTGCTGCCTCCGTGCACCTCTTAGGAAAAAGAAGAACATTACCCTATGTCAAAGCGACTCCCTCCGCTCAATGCGTTGCGTGTATTTGATTCTGCCGCCCGCCACCTCAGCTTCACCAAAGCGGCGGAGGAACTGTTTGTCACACAGTCTGCTGTCAGTCATCAAATCAGGTCATTAGAAGATTTTTTTGGGCTCAAGCTATTTCGTCGCCGCAATCGCTCTTTGCTGCTGACGGAAGAGGGGAAAAGCTACTATATTGATATAAAAGAGATCTTCTCTTCACTCAATGAAGCGACGCGCAAGTTACAGTCACGCAGTGCCAAAGGTGCATTGACGGTCAGCCTGTTACCCAGTTTCGCCATCCATTGGCTGGTACCGCGATTATCGAGTTTCAATGCGGAATTTCCGGGGATTGATGTGCGAATTCAGGCTGTAGGCCGTCAGGAAGATCGCTTGTCAGATGATGTGGATGTGGCGATTTTTTACGGGCGTGGCAACTGGCATGGTTTGCGCGTTGAAAAGCTCTATGCTGAGTATATGTTGCCTGTCTGTTCTCCGGTATTGCTAACGGGCAAGCATCCGCTAAAAACCCCGCAGGATCTGGTAGGGCATACCCTGTTGCATGATGCGTCTCGCCGCGACTGGTTAGCCTACACCCGGCAGCTTGGCGTGCAGATCAACGTGCAGCAAGGGCCGATATTTAGCTACAGTGCGATGGTGTTGCAGGCGGCGATCCACGGACAGGGGGTCGCTTTGGCAAATAACGTGATGGCTCAGACCGAGATTGAAGCGGGTCGGTTAGTATGCCCATTTAACGACGTATTGGTCAGTAAAAATGCTTTTTATCTGGTTTGTCATGACAGTCAGGCTGAACTGGGTAAAATAGCCGCTTTTCGCCACTGGATTTTGGCGCGCGCGGCAAGCGAGCAAGAGAAGTTTCGTTTCCGCTATGACGACGCCGCACGTTGATATGTGGCGTTCGGATAATATTTGAATCGATTTACTGTGGAAAATACGATGAACAGTCGTTTTATGCTGATGTTTTCCGCGATCAGCGGGTTTGTGTTTGTAGCGTTGGGTGCCTTTAGTGCGCATGTGCTCAGCAAATCGCTGGGCGCTGCCGAGATGGTCTGGCTAAAAACCGGGCTTGAATATCAGGCGTTTCATACGCTGGCGATTCTGGCGCTGTCGGTGTTGATGCGCCAGCGCCGTAATTTGTGGTTTTATTGGAGCAGCATTGCGTTGGCACTTGGCACCGTGCTGTTTAGCGGCAGTCTTTATTGTCTGGCGCTGTCGTACCTGCGGTTTTGGGCGTTTGTCACGCCGGTTGGCGGTCTTTTCTTCCTGACCGGATGGGTTTTGATGTTGATTGGCGTGCTGCACCAGACAAGAAAGGCGAAAAGTAATGAATAAGGTAATTTTATATTGCCGCCCCGGTTTCGAAAAAGAGTGTGCGGCAGAGATAACGGAAAAAGCCACCGCACATGAGGTTTTTGGCTTCGCCAGGGTTAAAGAAAATTGTGGCTATGTGATGTATGAATGCTATCAGCATGAAGATGCCGATCGCTTAATCAAAACATTGCCGTTTGATACGCTGGTTTTTGCCCGTCAATGGTTCGTGTGCGGTGAGCTGTTGCGCGATTTGCCGCCGGAAGATCGCATTACCCCGATTGTCTGCATGCTGACTGGTGCGATTGAACGGGCTGGAGAACTGCGCGTTGAAGTACCGGAAACCAATGAAAGCAAAGAGCTGCTGAAGTTTTGCCGCAAATTCACCGTGCCTTTGCGCGCCGCCCTGAAGGAAAACGGCATTCTGCTGCCGTATGAAAAAGCATCTCGTCCTGTTATCCATGTGTTGTTTATTGCCCCGGGGCATTGCTATGTGGGCTATTCCTACAGCAATAACCACTCGCCGTTTTACATGGGTATCCCGCGTCTGAAATTCCCTTCTGATGCGCCAAGCCGTTCGACATTAAAACTGGAAGAGGCGTTCCACGTATTCATCCCGGCTGATGAGTGGGATGAGCGTTTGGCAAGTGGCATGTACGCGGTGGATTTGGGGGCGTGCCCCGGCGGTTGGACCTATCAACTGGTGAAGCGCAGCATGATGGTGCATGCCGTGGACAACGGTACCATGGCGCAAAGCCTGATGGATACTGGTCAGGTGACACATCATGCCGCCGATGGTTTTCGTTTTGAGCCACCGCGCAACAATATCACTTGGTTGGTGTGCGATATGGTGGAGAAACCAGCGCGGGTGGCTAACCTGATGGTCGATTGGCTGGTGAAGGGTTGGTGCCGGGAAGTGATATTCAACCTCAAGTTGCCGATGAAAAAACGCTATGAGGAAGTGACACAAAATCTGGCGCTGCTGAGCGAGCGCTTGAGTGAGAATGGTATCAACTACGAACTCCGTGCTCGCCAACTGTACCATGATCGCGAAGAGGTAACGGTACACGCGCGGCGTATATGGGGCGCGGTGCCGGTGCGGCGCGATGGGCGTTAAGCGCAACGCGCTTTTCTATTCGTCATCCTCGGCAAAAGCCGGGGATCTCTGCCAGAAGAAGCGCGCTACATCTGCAAGAGATTCCCGCTTTCGCGGTAATGACGGGTTAGGAGCGGGAATGACTTTTCTAGTGGGTTTGTCTGCAATCTTACGCGTCGTTCGGGAAGAACGTCGCGTTTATTTCCCCGCCGTCAGCCGTAACTGTTGCAAATTCCCTTCCAGTGCCAAATCCGTACGTAACGTCGCTACCTGACGGCTGATAAAGGCCATTTCGCGCTGCGATTCCAGTTTGCGCCGCCATTTTTCTGGAACCGCATCCAATTGCTGGTAGAGCTGTTCCAAGGTTCCGGCTTGGGCAAGCAGCTGACTTGCGCTTTTGGGACCAATGCCCACCACGCCGGGTATTTTTCTGTTGCTGATGCCTGCCAGCCCCCAGAAATCAGGCAGTTGCTGCGGTGATACGCCAAACTCCTGTGCTATAAAAGGCACATCCAACCAGCGCTTTTGAAAATAATCGCGAATCTGAATAGTGGGGGCTAGCAGTTGGCAGTAGCCCTTGTCGGTTGAGACAATCGTTGCCTGATGACCGGCGTGGGCGACTTTTGTGGCGAGCGTTGCCGCCAAATCATCGGCTTCATTGCCTGGTGTATGCCAACAGGGGATGCCCATTGATACCAGCGCTTGCCGTATTTGCGGCAGTTCAAGCGTCAGATTCTCAGGCATAGGAGGGCGGCCCGCTTTATAGTCGGGCAATAACTGGTGCCGCCAACTATCAGCGCGCTGTTCATCATTAAACACCGCGACGGCGTGCGTCGGCTGACTATGCTGTAGCAGTTGGGTAACGGCGTGCTGACAGGCCGACACACAGGGAGATCCTTGCACGGCATGGATACGACGAATCAGGTTTAATGCATCGATAATCAGCAAATGTACAGGCATCAGGCGGTCCCGGCGAGAAGCGTGGTGAAGGTGGCGGGAAAATCCGGTTTTCCCGCCAGTATGGCATCAGGTACAGATTTCATAGCAAGGGATGTAGGCGCTGCCCGGCAGCTTCATCCTTTGCTGCGCAACGAACCCTTGCAGCAGTTTATCCATGCTTTGTATCAGTTGTGCATCGCCGTGGATCTTGTACGGGCCGTGCTCTTCAATCGCCTGAATGCCAACCTCTTTGACGTTGCCCGCCACAATGCCAGAAAACGCTTTGCGCAGCGCAGAGGCCAGCGCTTCTGGGGCTTGATTGGGGTGCAGATTGAGGTTTGCCATATTCTCGTGAGTGGGCTCAAACGGCAATTGCAGATCGGGTGCGATGCGCAATGACCAGTTAAAGCTGTAGGCGTCACCGGTATGACGGCGATGTTCCTTCACCTGCGGCATCGCTTTCTTCATCTGCCGCGCCACTTCCGCTGCATCATCAATGATGATGGAGTAGTAACGGCGCGCCTGACGGCCCAGGGTGGTGATGATAAATTCATCCAGAACACGGAAATAATCGGCGCTTTCCTCCGGCCCGGTCAGGATGATAGGCAGCACCTGTTCGCTGTTTTCCGGATTCATCATGATGCTCAGCAGGTAGAGGAACTCTTCCGCCGTGCCAACCCCGCCGGGGAAAATAATGATACCGTGCCCGATGCGTACGAAGGCTTCGAGGCGTTTTTCGATATCGGGCATGATGATAAGTTCATTCACCAGCGGGTTAGGCGGCTCGGCGGCGATGATGGACGGTTCCGTCATGCCAATAAAGCGACCTTCTTTATAGCGCTGATGTGCGTGGCCGACGGCGGCACCTTTCATCGGTGCTTCCATGGCGCCGGGGCCGCAGCCAGTACAGATGTTCAGTTCACGCAGCCCTAATTGGCTACCGACTTTTTGTCCGTAGATATATTCAGTTTCATTGACGGAGTGGCCGCCCCAGCACACCACCATGTTGGGCTCTTCGCCGACGTGCAGCGCACGCGCACTGCGCAAAATAGAAAATACTAGATTGGTAATGTGGGCACTGTTTTCCAGATTCAGGTTCTGATAGCGCTCTGCAGAGGTGATTTGCCCGTTCACAAACAAAATGTCGCGCAGTACGGCGAACAGGTTGGCCTGCAACGAACGGATAATGTCGCCACCGACGAAAGCGTCTTCCGGAGGATTGACCAGCTCCAGCTTCACGCCGCGTTCACGGCGCAATACATTGATATCGAAATCTTCGTAGCGGGACAGCAGCTCTTTGCTGTTATCGGTTTGGCTGCCGGAATTCAGCACGGCAAGCGAACAGTTGCGGAATAAACGGTAAAGATCGCTGCTGGCCGTGCTTTTCAACATGTCCACTTCCAACTGCGATAACAAATCCATAGACCCTAACGGGCTGATATGTGTAATCAATTTTACTCCTTGAGAACGCAGTGTATAACAACAAAATTTCTAGGCTATCCCTTGTCGCCACTGTGGTGGCAAGACGCATCACACTGATTTTATGTATTGCTCCACCTTAACCTGATGGTATCAGTTATTTCCAATAATGCCGTTTCTGAATGACGATATTGTATCGTATCCCGCACTATTGCCGGGGTAAGCGACCGGTGTTTGCAATAAAGTCGGTGTTGCTACGCCAGGGATTGATGTCCAGCCCGCCGCGGCGTGTATAGCGCGCGTAAACGGTCAATGATTCTGGCTGGCAAAAACGCATCAGGTCGTTGAAGATACGCTCCACGCACTGCTCATGGAACTCATTGTGGTGCCGAAAGGAGACGATGTAGCGCAGCAGGGCTTCTCTGTCGATACGTTTGCCCCGGTAGCGAATTTGCACCGAGCCCCAATCCGGCTGGTGAGTGATCAGGCAGTTGGATTTGAGCACATGGCTCACCAATGTTTCTTCAACAACGGGGCGCTGTGCGTGGCAGGCGTTGGCGAGATGGTCGGCATTGAATGCATAATCCGTGATCTGAATATCCAATCCGTCAATACATTCCCCTTGGAATTGGCCCATCGTCTGTCCCTGAAAAGCATCCAGCGAAAACAGCGCCACGCTAACCTCACCCTGCGCACAGGCGGCCAGATCTCGCGTTAGTGTCTCTTGTACCCGTTGCCAATTTTCAAAAACCGTCTGATTGAAGCTGTTCAGGTAGAGTTTGAAGCTTTTGGATTCGATAAGGTTTGGGCTATCGGCCTGCAAATGCATTTCGCCTACGGCAACCTGCGGCACTCCATTGGGCGCAAGCCAAGAGAGTTCGTATAATGTCCAGATATCTTCACCGTGAAACGGCAAATGCGCGGCATCAATGCCTAAAGGGGCGCGGTTTAAACTGCGTGGAACCGCTTGTAACAAGCCTGCATCGTAGCTGTCGTGGTAAGATGTCGGTTTTCCCAAAGGTAACGCACTGAGCGCATCCTGTTTGTCAAAAGTGGACATAACATGCCTTTGCAAAGTAAAAACGATATGCAGTAGTGTAACCGACTCGCCCAGTGAAGAGAAAAAAGTATGGATGAAAATGTGCAGCACGCACTCCAGGGGTTTACCCAGCGCTATATGGCGGCCTGGCAGCAAGCCTATGAGCATTTGCCCGCCAGTGAGGCGTTGTACGGCGTTGCTTCACCCTGCATAGTGGAAAATGACGGCGAGCGGGTATTTTGGACACCTCAGCCTGTGGCAGAGGGTGCGGCACTTGACGGCGTGTCGCGTGCGCCGACAATTGCGCTGCATCTTGATGCTGAAGCTTTTTTTACCACGCAGTATGCCGGGGATATGGAAGCGCGCTTTGCCGATATTGATTGCCTGCTACTGCAATCGTGGAGCGAGGATGATTTTGTGCGTATGCAAGAAAATCTGATCGGGCATTTGCTGACGCAAAAGCGACTCAAGTTGCCGCCGACGCTGTTTTTAGCCACGACGGAATCAGAAATGGCGCTGATCTCGTTATCCAATGTTAGCGGTGAAGTATGGCTTGAAACCTTTGGTACACGTGAACATCGGGTGTTGGCTCCCTCTTTGTCTGTGTTCCTGCAACAGTTGCAACCGAGAGTATGATGATGGCTGCCTGCGTTATCTGGCGGATATTACTGTAAGAGATATCTTACATTTATTGTGAGATATCTCTGTGTTTTCCTCGTTTCATGCACTTTTTTTTCGTTTTTTTTCTTTTAAATTAATGGATTATATCTTTCTTTGCATTAGGGGTTTCAGCGTAAATATAAGAAAAAATCTGATCAGGGTCTTGCTGTTCGTCGCCTTTTAATACATCTTAGTAATTAGTAACCTGTTACAGGATGTATTGCTTTATCGCTAAATGTGGTGGAGAAGGATAATGGCTTCAGGATGAAACCAAGGACACCTCCAAGAAGGAGGTTGAGAGCCGTTACGGAGTGGCGGTGGGGCAGGAGCCTAAAGGGAATGTCTTCACGGAAGATGCAGTAAGAACGCTCAGGACGAAAGTTGGACGCTTGCACGGAGAGCTGGTTAGGATAACCGCAAAGGAAAAGTTTTCACGGATGAGCAGGGACGCAGTGGTGTAGCGGGAAAGCTATAAAACGAACCGGGGGCACTGAATATCAGTGCCCCCAACTTTTTTGTCGCAGAGTATCCGTTAACGCTTTGCAGACGCGGCCAGCTATTGCGTTGCCGCCGCTGCCCTGCGCCTGTTGGGCTCCTCCAGCTTCAATGATATGCTTTGCCGTCCACGCAGCCGGTGAGAGAAAAGCATGACGCACCAAGACCACATTCGACACGCCTTATGGGAAATTGAACGCACGCTACGCGACAGCGTGTTTTGGCAATTCGCCCCGCCGCAGGCCAGTGCGTTTACCAGCACAGAACCTTTCTGCATTGACACCATGAGCGCTGAACAGTGGTTGCAATGGGTACTGTTGCCGCGACTGCATGCGATGCTGGATGGCGGCGTTCCCTTACCCCAGGCGCTCGCGATCACCCCCTATTTTGAAGAGGCCCTGACCGGGGATATCAACGACATCGCGCCGCTGTTGGAACAACTGTGCGCGTTGGATGCACTGTTTGTGCCTGCAGATGCGCAGGGAGATCTGGATTCTTGAAATTCTGTATCAGGATGAGCATCTGATCGCCATTAATAAACCTGCTGGGTGGTTGGTTCACCGCAGTTGGATGGATCGTAAAGAAAAAGTGGTGATCATGCAGACGCTACGGGATCAGATTGGTCAACATGTTTTCACGGTACATCGTCTGGACAGGCCAACGTCAGGCGTGCTGCTGGGGCTTTCCAGCGACATTGCGCGCCTGCTTTCGCAGCAGTTCGAGCAGCACCAGATTCAGAAAACCTATCATGCGGTCGTGCGTGGTTACCTTTCCGGCAGCGATACCATAGACTATGCGCTGATCGAAGAGCTGGACAAAGTGGCTGACAAGCTTGCCCAGCGCGATAAACAACCTCAGACGGCTATCACTCACTACCGTTCTCTGGCACAGGTGGAGCAACCGATAGCAGTAGGGCGCTATCCTACCGCCCGATACGGCCTGGTTGAGCTGATGCCGCAGACGGGACGCAAACATCAGTTGCGCCGTCATATGGTGCATTTGCGGCATCCCATTTTGGGTGATTCAAAGCACGGTGATTTGCGTCAGAATCGCGCGATGGCCGCGCATTTTGGTTGTGGACGCTTGATGTTGCATGCCAGTCAGCTGACGCTGTGCCATCCTGTAACAGGGGAACCCTTGGTATTACGTGCTGGGTTGGATATGGCCTGGATGCGCGTAATGACGCAATTTGGCTTGCTGGGCAGTCTCCCTGATGTTGAAAGGGTTGAGTTTCCGCCTGACTCGGGGCAGGATAACGGCCTTTCCAGTATTGCAGAATAGCTCAGATACGGCGTTATCGGGCACGCAGCGATACATTACACGTGGAGTCATCATCATGGCGCAAATTGGTATTTTTGTTGGCACGGTTTACGGAAACGCATTGCTGGTTGCAGAAGAGGCGGAGAATCTGCTGAGTGAGCGCGGCCATCAGGTCAAAGTGTTTGAAGATGCCGAGCTGTCATCCTGGCTGGCGTATCGCGAGCAATATGTGCTGGTGGTAACGTCCACCACCGTACAAGGGGATCTGCCGGATTCCATCGCCCCCTTGTTTGCTGCGCTGCGTGAAAAAGGTGGTCATCAGCCAGCGCTGCGCTATGGCGTCATTGCACTGGGCGACAGCAGTTACCCCCATTTTTGCGGCGCGGGCCAGCAGTTTGATGCGTTGTTGCAAGAGATGGGGGCTCAGCGTGTGGGAAATGTGCTTCAGATTGACGCGACAGAATGCCCGGAGCCAGAAGTGCTTTCCTGCCCGTGGGTAGAGCAGTGGGCGGGGTTGGTTGAAGCGGGTTAAGCACGTTGAATCAACGTGTATAAAAAACGGAGCGATGAAGCTCCGTTTTATCATGACGTTAGCTGCTCAGCGTATTAACGCCCTTTGGTCAGCTTTTCCAGATCGGATTCGATCTCATTAATCTTGTTTGCCACCACGCTTTCCAGATGACGCAAATCATCAAGGATTTTGCGTTTCAGGTCGACTTCCACTTGATCGCGTTGGTAAATCTGGTCTAGCTCATCAATGACATAGCGCAGATTTGGGCTGATCTCATTGATCTCTTTAAAGCCTTGCCCGCTGTTATCCGCAACGATGGTTTTACGCTGGCGCGGATATTTAAATTTTACGCTTTTGGCGAAAAACTCCCCTTTATCCTTACGAAAATAGATTTTCAGGATGTCGTTGCTGGCCTCCTGGCGCAGGCTATACCGATCAATTTCATTGGGATGGGAGATACCCAGGCTTTTTAGATTGTCATACATGGCGCCACCTTTTCGGGAGTGATAAAGAAAAGGCGGGTAAACCCGCCTTGTTCAGTTTAGTCGATGGTACGGAGCAACTCATTGATACCCACTTTACCGCGGGTTTTCGCATCCACTTTTTTCACGATCATGGCGCAGTACAGGCTGTAGCTGCCATCTTTCGACGGCAGGTTGCCGGAAACGACGACCGAGCCTGCCGGTACGCGACCGTAATGCACTTCACCGGTTTCGCGATCATAGATTTTAGTGCTTTGGCCGATAAACACGCCCATGGAGATGACGGAGCCTTCTTCCACGATCACACCTTCTACCACTTCAGAGCGAGCACCGATAAAGCAGTTGTCTTCAATGATGGTCGGGCTGGCCTGCAACGGCTCCAGTACGCCACCGATGCCGACACCGCCGGACAGGTGAACGTTTTTTCCGATCTGTGCGCAAGAGCCGACGGTCGCCCAGGTATCAACCATGGTGCCTTCGTCAACGTAAGCACCGATGTTGACATAAGACGGCATCAGTACCGTGTTGCGGGCGATAAATGCGCCCTGACGCACGCTGGCAGGGGGTACTACGCGGAGACCTTCGCGTTGGAAGCGCGCTTCATCGTAACCTGCGAATTTCATCGGCACTTTGTCGTAGTAGCGGGTTTCCGTCCCTTCCATCAGTTGGTTGTCATTGATACGGAAAGAGAGCAGCACCGCTTTTTTCAACCATTGGTGCGTCACCCACTCGCCATTGATTTTTTCCGCCACGCGCAGTGCGCAGCTGTCCAATAAGCCAATTACCTGATTAACGGCTTCACGGGTTACGCTGTCCACGGAGGTCGGCGTAATGTCGGCACGGCGTTCAAAGGCGGTTTCGATAACGTTTTGTAATTGATGCATCCTGTTTCTCTTTCTGTGCTGTCAGTCAATGGTTAATTCAGGGTTACTTTATCGTTTGGGTCGAGGGCTTCTGTCAACCGTTGTTGCAAGATAAGGCGCAACTCCGGAGATAATGCGCGTCTGTCTTTGTCTGCAAGGATAAAAAGGTCTTCTACCCGCTCGCCAATCGTGGAAATGCGCGCACCGTGTAACGACACGTTGAGATCGGCGAGCACTTTACCCAGGCGCGCCAGTAGCCCCGGTTGATCGAGTGCGCTCAACTCCATGTAGCTGCGTCTGTCCGTATGTGTCGGTAGGAAGCTGATTTCCGTGGGCACACTGAAATGGCGTAATTTGGAGGACGTGCGGCGTGGGCGCGGGTGCTGGTAATCGCGCTGCGTGAGCGCCTGAACCAGCGCCTGGCGAATAAACTCGTGACGATCCGGTGCGACCGTGCTGCCGTCGGGTTCCAGTACGATAAAGGTGTCCATTGCCATGCCATCGCGGCTGGTGAAAATTTGCGCATCATGTACGCTCAGGTTGCGACGGTCGAGTTCGCCTGCCACAGCGGCGAACAGATAAGGGCGATCTGGGCTCCAGATGAAAATTTCAGTGCCGCCGCGGCTAGCCTGGTGGCTGATAAGCACCAATGGCTGATGTAAATCATGCTCAACCAGATGGCGTGCGTGCCAGGCAAGCTGATTCGGCGAATGGCGCAGAAAATAATCTGCGCGGCAGCGGCTCCAGATAGGGTGCAGCGCTTCTTCATCGATATTGTCCATGCGCAGCAGCGCCAAGGCCTGAAGGCGATGATGGCGTACGCGATCGCGCGCATCCGGCGTATTTTGCATCCCGCGGCGCAGCTGTTTCTTGGTGGCGAAATAAAGTTCGCGCAGCAGGCTCTGTTTCCAACTGTTCCACAAGGTTTCGTTGGTCGCGCAGATATCGGCGACCGTGAGGCTGACCAGGTAGCGCAGGCGGGTTTCGCTTTTCACTTCAGCGGCGAACTGCTGGATAACCGCCGGATCCTGAATGTCGCGACGCTGTGCGGTAACCGACATCAGCAGGTGGCAGCGCACCAACCAGGCAACCAGTTGCGTTTCGCGTGAATTAAGCTGGTGCAGAGCGGCAAACTCAACGACATCTTGCGCCCCTAGTTCTGAGTGATCGCCGCCGCGTCCTTTAGCAGTGTCATGAAACAGCGCCGTAAGTAGCAGTAATTCCGGCTGCGGTAGGCGCGGATACAGCTCCACGCACAGTGGGTGCTGGGCGCGCGTCTCTTCGTCGGCAAAGCTTTCCAGTTTGAGCAGCACACGCAGCGTGTGCTCATCCACGGTATAGGCATGAAACAGATCGAACTGCATCTGCCCGACAATATTGCTCCATAACGGTGTATACGCTTCCAATACGCTATGACGATGCATCGGCAGTAGGGCACGATTTACCGCGTGTGGATGGCGCAAAATAGCCATAAAAAGGTGCCGCGCTTCAGGAATTGCGCATAGTGGTTGGGCCAGATGGCGACGTGCATGACGCAATTGGCGCAGCGTGGTGGAATAGATGCCAGTAATCTCATCGTTGCGCACCATGGTGCTAAACATGCGCATAATTGCTTCCGGCTTGTGCATGAACAGCGTCTCATCACGCAGGTCGATCAGATTGCCACGCAGTTGGAATTCATCATCTATCGCGCGGGGTTTTTCACTGGCATCCAACGCCAGGATGGCACCATCGAACAGTTGCAGCAGCATATGATTAAGCTCGCTGACGCGGCGCGTCGCGCGATAGAAATCTTTCATCATGTGCTCAACCGGCGCATTACCCTCACCACGGTAATTCAGCAACTGTGCCACGTTGAGCTGGCGGTCAAACAGCAAACGGTTGTCGTAACGCGGCAGAATCAGATGCAAGGCAAAGCGAATGCGCCATAGGAAGCTCTGACATTCATTGAGCTCGTTGCGCTCTGCTTCGGTGAGAAAACCAAATCCGACCATTTCGTTGAGCGACGTGGCACCAAAATGGCGCCGTGCAACCCAGAGCAAGGTGTGAATATCGCGCAGCCCACCGGGGCTACTTTTTATATCCGGTTCAAGATGATAGCTGGTGCTGTGGTAACGCTGGTGCCGTTCTTGCTGTTCGGTGATTTTTGCCGGGAAAAAGGCGGAGGAGGGCCAAAAATCTTTACTAACAATCTGTTTTTGTAAGGAGAGAAACAGTGCAACATCGCCGCAGATCAGGCGCGATTCGATAAGGTTTGTCGCCACGGAAATATCCGCTCTGCCTTCTTGCAGGCACTCATCCAGCGTGCGCACGCTATGACCGACTTCAAGCTTGAGGTCCCACAGCAGAGTGATAAACGCGCCCACTTGTTGAGATCGATGGGCGCTGAGCGACTGCCCGCTGAGCACCAGCACATCAATATCCGACAGTGGGTGCAACTCACCGCGCCCGTATCCACCAACGGCCACAAGCGCCGTTTGTGCGGCAGATTCGAAACCGTAAAACGCCCACAGACGTTGCAGCAGATGGTCGATAAAAAAGGTTCTGGCGGTAATCAACGTTTCGGCGGCTACCCCGGCGCGAAATTCAGCGCCCAACCACGTCTGAAAACGCTCCATGGACAGTTTGAGCGCTGAGCAATCCAATTCGCTGTCGCTGTAGGTTAATGGGGAGGAGGGGGGCTGTATGTCAGCGGTGAACACGTCGGCGGAGTGAGAAGCGTTGTTGTCATTCATAAATTCACATCCCTTAAGCGTTGCCTGGCAAACGCCATAAAAGAGACGCCAGCCCTGTTAACGGTATCCCTGGCCGCCGCCGAAAGATAACCGTCGGGATGGCGCACCATTATGCCGGGTGCGAAATGATGTTGGGGATGGTGTCGTCTTTCCTCAGCGTCATAATTTCGCAACCGTTTTCTGTTACCACAATAGTATGCTCGTATTGCGCCGACAAGCTGCGATCTTTGGTTTTTACCGTCCAACCGTCTTTCATGGTGCGGATACGGAAATCGCCGGCGTTAAGCATCGGTTCAATGGTGAATGTCATGCACGCTTGCAGCACTACGCCGCCGTCATCGGCATCGTAATGCAGCACCTGAGGTTCTTCATGGAAACCGCGACCAATACCGTGGCCGCAATATTCGCGTACCACGGAGAAATCATTGCGTTCCGCAAATACCTGGATGGCTTTACCCAAGGCACGCAGCCGGATGCCTGGCTTGACCATTTTCAGCGCCAGATAGAGACTTTCCTGTGTGATACGGCACAGACGTTCGCCCAGAATGGTGGGTTTACCGGCGATGAACATCTTGGAGGTGTCACCGTGGAAGCCGTCTTTGATGACCGTGACGTCGATATTGACGATGTCACCGTCTTTCAGCAGACGATCATCGCTGGGAATGCCGTGGCATACCACTTCGTTGATAGAGATACACACCGATTTCGGAAAACCGTGATAACCGAGGCTGGCAGAAATGGCCTGCTGCTTGTTGGTAATATGGTCGTGGCAGATGCGATCGAGTTCGCCAGTGCTGACACCGGGAACCACATACGGTTCGATGATTTCCAGCACTTCCGCCGCGAGGCGGCCAGCGACGCGCATTTTCTCGATGTCTTCAGGGGTTTTTATCGATATAGCCATGCAAAATTGTCCGCAGGTGTCGAAGCAGTCGACGAATTTAAGGTTACTCACTAACAACTTATGTTATCAGCCCTGACGGATGGTGCCAAATCCACATTTGGATTCAATGGCGGTACGTCAGGAGAAAATCGGGTAAAGGGTGCGACAAAAGTTGGTGTCGGGGGGGACTTTATGGTATAAAGCGCGCCGGTGATCTGACTGGGTCTGGCTGACAGGTTCAGCGGAATTCACTAAACTCATATGTGTAAATAACACACACATGTCGACACGTTCACCGGGGTGCTCGAAGGTCAATGTCTTATGACGTGGCTGAAGGGTCGGTGTAATGGGACATGTGGAGGCTTAACCCCGTACTCAATTTATAGAGGTAATCATGGCAACTGTTTCCATGCGCGATATGCTCAAGGCTGGCGTACACTTCGGTCACCAGACCCGTTACTGGAACCCGAAAATGAAACCTTTCATTTTTGGTGCGCGTAACAAAGTTCACATCATCAACCTTGAAAAAACCGTTCCGATGTTCAACGGTGCATTGGCTGAGCTGAGAAAAATCTCTTCTCGCAAAGGCAAAATCCTGTTCGTTGGTACGAAACGTGCTGCAAGCGAAGCGGTAAAAGACGCTGCAAACAACTGCGACCAGTTCTTCGTGAACCATCGCTGGTTGGGCGGTATGCTGACTAACTGGAAAACCGTTCGTCAGTCCATCAAGCGTTTGAAAGATCTGGAAACCCAATCTCAAGACGGTACCTTCGACAAGCTGACCAAAAAAGAAGCTCTGATGCGTACTCGTGAACTGGACAAGCTGGAAAACAGCCTGGGCGGTATCAAAGATATGGGCGGCCTGCCAGATGCTCTGTTTGTGGTTGACGCTGACCATGAACACATCGCCATCAAAGAAGCAAACAACCTAGGTATCCCGGTATTTGCTGTGGTTGATACCAACTCCGATCCGGATGGCGTTGACTTCATCATCCCTGGCAACGACGACGCCATCCGTGCAGTAACCCTGTACCTGAGCGCTGTTGCTACCGCTGTTCGTGAAGGCCGTTCTCAAGATCTTGCTGTTCAAGCGGAAGAAGGCTTGGTAGAAGCTGAATAATAAGACTGGCTCCGTCGAGCCCTTATTAACCAGGTATTGAATATGTTGGTTAGGGGGCCTAAGTCCCCCTTTTATTTATCTCCCACGAGATAACCGAGGAAAAGATAATGGCTGAAATTACCGCTGTCCTTGTAAAAGAACTGCGCGAGCGTACTGGCGCTGGCATGATGGAATGCAAGAAAGCGCTGGTCGAAGCTAACGGTGGTATCGAACTTGCTATCGATAACATGCGTAAGTCTGGCCAGGCTAAAGCTGCGAAAAAAGCAGGCCGTGTTGCTGCTGAAGGTGTGATTCTGACCAAGATCGCGGCTGACGGCAAATATGGCGTTATCGTTGAGCTGAACTGCGAAACTGACTTCGTTGCTAAAGATGCTGGCTTCAAAGCTTTTGGCGAAGAAGTTGCAACGGCTGCACTGGACGAACGCATCACCAACGTTGACGTTCTGAAAGCGAAATTCGAAGAGCAGCGTACTACCCTGGTCGCGAAAATTGGTGAAAACATCAATATTCGTCGTATCGCTATTCAGGAAGGTGACGTGCTGGGTGCTTACCTGCACGGCGCACGCATTGGCGTACTGGTTGCCGCTACCGGCGCTGACGAAGAACTGGTTAAGCACGTTGCTATGCACATTGCTGCCAGCAAACCTGAGTACGTGAAAGCAGAAGACGTTCCGGCTGATGTGGTTGCGCGTGAGCATCAGATCCAGTTGGACATTGCCATGCAATCTGGCAAACCGTGTGAAATCGCAGAAAAAATGGTCGAAGGCCGTATGCGTAAATTCACCGGCGAAATCTCTCTGACCGGTCAACACTTCGTGATGGATCCCAACAAAACCGTTGGCGATCTGCTGAAAGAGCACAAAGCTGACGTCATCAGCTTCATCCGTTTCGAAGTGGGTGAAGGCATTGAGAAAGCGGAAGTTGACTTCGCTGCTGAAGTCGCCGCGATGAGCAAGCAGTCTTAAGATGCAAAAAAGGAGCCGCCAGTTGGTGGTTCCTTTTTATACCCGTCATACTTCACGTACAGCGGCGTTGGCGAGGTTCACTTGGCGCATTTCTGAGTAAACCGAAGCACAACACTTATGGGTCATACCCTCGGGGCATACCCACGGGCCATTCGTATGAAGCCGGGTATATCCAGCCAAAATTTTCAACACGTTTTACTGCCACTGCGCATTTATGCGTCGGTTCAATGACGCTCGCGGTAGGAGGGACTAAAGCGTGACAGTAATCACATTCCCATTATGATGATAGCCCGTTAGGACAACAACACCATGGCAACCAACGCAAAACCCGTATATCAACGTATCCTGCTTAAGCTCAGTGGCGAAGCATTACAAGGGGCCGAAGGTTTTGGTATTGATGCGAGCATTCTGGATCGCATGGCTCAGGAAATCAAAGAACTGGTTGAGCTGGGCATTCAGGTCGGCGTCGTTATCGGTGGTGGCAACCTGTTCCGCGGTGCCGGCCTGGCACAGGCTGGTATGAATCGCGTGGTGGGCGATCACATGGGGATGTTGGCCACCGTAATGAACGGCCTGGCAATGCGCGATGCGCTGCACCGTGCTTATGTCAACGCGCGCTTGATGTCAGCCATTCCGCTCAACGGTGTGTGCGACAATTACAGCTGGGCTGAGGCTATCAGCCTGCTGCGTAACAATCGCGTGGTGATTTTCTCCGCTGGTACCGGCAATCCCTTCTTCACTACCGATTCTGCCGCTTGTCTGCGCGGTATCGAGATTGAAGCTGACGTGGTGCTGAAAGCCACCAAAGTGGATGGCGTTTTTTCTGCGGATCCGGTTAAAGATCCCACTGCGACGCTTCATGAAACGCTAACCTATCAGGATGTTCTCGAACGGGAACTGAGAGTGATGGATTTGGCGGCCTTTACGCTGGCTCGCGATCATAATTTACCGATCCGCGTTTTCAACATGAACAAACCCGGAGCATTGCGCCGCGTAGTCATGGGTGAAAAAGAAGGCACCTTGATCACGAAGTAATAACGGGTGTACTGAAAAATAAGGTACTATCCTGATCTTGGTGGTACTGCTTTATTTTCGTAATACCAATAGATAACGCGCTGCGTCGGCATCCCGGCTCAAGCATCAATGATTTACCGGGTTTGCTGTATGCATCCCTGTCTGCTTGTATCATGCGCGTTGGTTTCATGATAAAGCACAGGGAAATAACCTGTCCGGCAACCAGTATTCAAGGGTCCGCAACGTGATTAATGACATCAGAAAAGATGCTGATACACGCATGGAAAAGTGTGTAGAAGCGTTTAAGCACCAAATTAGCAGAGTTCGTACTGGCAGCGCTTCAACGAGCCTGCTGGATGGCATCCAGGTAGAATATTATGGTTCTGCCACGCCGCTGCGCCAGGTGGCAAACATTGTGGTTGAAGACACGCGCACGCTGGCGATCACGGTGTTTGACCGCACCTGGGGCCCGGCCGTTGAAAAAGCGATCATGGCCTCCGATCTGGGGTTAAACCCGTCCTCTGCGGGCGCGGTGATCCGTGTCCCATTGCCTCCGTTGACGGAAGAGCGCCGCAAAGATTTGACCAAAGTAGTGCGCGGTGAAGCGGAACAAGGGCGTGTTTCCGTGCGTAACGTGCGCCGTGATGCGAACGACAAGCTGAAAGCGTTGTTGAAAGATAAAGCGATCAGTGAAGATGAAGAACGCCGCGCACAGGATGAGGTGCAAAAACTGACTGACGCCTATATCAAGAAAGTTGATGTCGCGCTGGCAGAAAAAGAAAATGAGCTGATGGAGTTTTAATCGGCTTCCAAAATAAAAGCGCCAGCCAGTACACCCACTGGTGGCGCTTTATTTTTTTAGAGCAATTTCATGAAGCAACTGACGATCCTCGGTTCAACAGGTTCGATTGGCGTTAGTACGCTGGCTGTAGTGAAAGCCAATCCGGGTAAATTCGCCGTTACCGCCCTGGCCGCTGGGCGGAACGTTGATGTGATGCTGGCGCAATGCCTGCAATTCCGACCTGCCTATGCCTCCATGTCAGATCCCCAGGCTGCGACATTGTTACGTGAACGACTGATGGACGCAGGCTGCCGTACCGAAGTGCTGGCGTGTGAGCACGCAGCGTGTGAGTTGGCTGCGCTCGATGGCGTCGATCAAGTGATGGCGGCAATCGTGGGGGCAGCAGGATTATTGCCAACGCTCGCAGCCATCAAAGCGGGCAAACAAGTGCTATTGGCGAATAAAGAATCTTTGGTCACCTGTGGCCGATTGTTTATGAACGCAGTTGCACAATACGGTGCGCAACTGCTACCGATAGACAGTGAACACAACGCCATTTTTCAGAGTTTACCTGAGCACATTCAACGCCAATTGGGTTACGCTTCATTAACGGAATATGGGGTGGAACGTATTATTCTGACCGGTTCGGGTGGCCCATTTCGAGAAACGCCGCTGGCCGCACTGGCGGCGATGACGCCCGATCAGGCATGTGCTCACCCCAACTGGTTCATGGGCCGCAAGATTTCTGTGGACTCCGCCACCATGATGAACAAGGGGCTGGAGTACATTGAGGCGCGTTGGTTGTTTAATGCGTCAGCGGCGCAGATGGAAGTGATTATCCATCCGCAGTCCGTTATTCACTCCATGGTGCGCTATCGTGATGGCAGCGTTTTGGCACAACTTGGCACACCGGATATGCGTACGCCGATCGCGCACGCAATGGCCTATCCGCAGCGCGTGGTATCGAACGTGGCACCGCTGGATTTTATGCGTCTTGGCCCACTCACGTTCAGCGAACCGGACATGACGCGTTATCCCTGCTTGCAGTTAGCGATTGCTGCGTGCAATCAGGGCCAGGCGGCAACGACTGCGCTGAATGGGGCTAACGAAGTTGCCGTCGACGCCTTTTTGCACGGTGAGATTCGCTTTACCGATATTGCGTCGTTGAATCAGCGCGTGGTGGAGCAGCTTTCTTGCACTGAGCCAGAGTCCGTTGACGATGTCCTGGCTATTGACCTTTGGGCTCGCGAGAAAGGCCGGGAGGCGTTACGCGGTTTCCACTGAGAACGTGCGCTTGCGGACGCGATCGTCGCGGCACAATTTGTTCATGCGGGATCAAGGTGATATAGTCTGCGCAATTCGCGTCGAGGTCAGTGCGAAAACGCTGGCGAAGGACGTACAGCCGTGCTCGTTCACGGCTTTTTTGTGCTAACGGGTCTGATGTTAGGGATGGATTGTTTTCTTACTTGAGGAAATTAAGTTCGCGTTATGCCGTCTGATAATCAACAAACACCCATTACGCCACCCGAAGACGGGCCAAGGCATGTCGCAATCATCATGGATGGTAATGGCCGTTGGGCGAAAAACCGTGGCAAGCTGCGCGTTTTTGGCCATCAGGCTGGTGTGAAGGCGGTGCGGCGGGCGGTGAGCTTTTCGGTAAGCCATCGGCTCGATGCCTTGACCTTATATGCCTTCAGTAGCGAAAACTGGAACCGTCCGGCGCAGGAAGTGAAAGCGCTAATGGAACTGTTTGTTCGGGCGTTGGACAGTGAGGTCAAAAGCCTGCATAAACACGGCGTTCAGTTGCGTATTATCGGTGATATCAGCCGTTTCAGCCCGCGTCTACAAGAGCGCATTCGCAGCTCTGAAGCACTGACAAAAAATAATCCAGGGTTAATACTGAATATTGCCGCGAATTATGGCGGACGTTGGGATATTATTCAGGGCGTCAGACAATTGGCTGAGCAGGTGCAGGAAGGCACACTCCGCACGGACACGATAGACGAAGATACCTTATCCCACGCCCTGTGTTTGAGCGATCAAACGCCGGTCGATTTGGTCATCAGGACGGGGGGAGAACACCGCATCAGTAATTTTTTGCTGTGGCAGATTGCTTATGCTGAGCTTTACTTTACCGATGTCCTTTGGCCTGATTTCGATGAACACGATTTTGAAGGTGCGATGAATGCATTTGCGCAACGCGAACGGCGTTTCGGTGGAACTGCACCTTCCGATGCTGACGCATCATAGGGGGAAGGTGTGCTGAAGTATCGATTGATAACTGCCTTGATTTTAATCCCGTTGGTCATTGCAGCATTGTTTCTGCTGCCACCGAAGGGATTTGCACTAGTAACTCTCGGCGTCTGCATGCTGGCCGCCTGGGAGTGGGGGCAATTCGCCGGATTATGCTCTTCTGCCCAGCGTTTGTCTCTTGCCTTTATGTGTGGCGCATTGCTGGCGTTGATGACACTATCATTGCCCAACTATCGCTATTCGGTTCATCTGCTGCCTATTCGCGTTTCGCTACGGGTATCACTGGTGTGGTGGTGTGGCGCACTGCTGTTGGTGCTGTCGTACCCCAGTTCTGCCGGATTTTGGCGCGGTTCAAAAGCGTTGCGACTGCTGTTTGGCGTGTTGACCATCGTGCCCTTCTTCTGGGGTACGGTGGCGTTGCGCCAGCACCATTATGATAGCGATCCCTTCTTCGGTGCCTGGTGGTTGCTCTACGTGATGTTGCTGGTCTGGGGTGCAGACAGCGGCGCGTACATGTTTGGTAAACTGTTTGGCAAGCATAAACTGGCCCCCAAAGTATCTCCGGGTAAAACTTGGGAAGGGTTTGTCGGTGGGTTAGCCACGTCCGCGGTTATCTCCCTGCTGTTTAGTGTTTATGCGCCGCTGGGCGTTGCGCCGTTTACGCTGCTCATCTGTTCGGTGATCGCGGCGCTGGCATCCGTACTGGGTGATTTGACCGAAAGCATGTTTAAACGGGAAGCCGGTATTAAAGACAGCAGCCACCTGATTCCCGGTCATGGCGGCGTGCTTGACCGCATCGATAGCCTGACGGCGGCGATCCCGGTATTTGCTTGCCTGATGTTTTTAGTGTTTAAAACGGTTTAGGATGACCTGACAGATGATGAATGTCTTTTGGAGTTTGGCTGCATTTGTTGTTGCACTGGGCGTATTGATTACGGTGCATGAATTTGGCCACTTCTGGGTTGCTCGTCGCTGTGGGGTTAAGGTTGAGCGTTTTTCTGTCGGATTTGGCAAGGCGCTATGGCGTTGGCGCGATCGGCGGGGGACTGAGTTTGTCATTGCCTTAATCCCACTGGGTGGCTATGTCAAAATGCTCGATGAGCGTGTGGATACCGTCTCGCCGGAACAGCATCATCTCTCTTTTAACCGTAAAACCGTGTGGCAACGTGCTGCCATCGTGAGTGCGGGTCCGATTGCCAATTTCCTGTTTGCGATTGCCGCCTACTGGCTGGTGTTTATTATTGGTGTGCCGGGTGTACGGCCCGTGGTTGGCGAAATAGTGCCCAACTCGATTGCTGCTATGGCGCAAATGTCGCCAGGGATGGAACTAAAAGCGGTAGATGGTATCGAAACGCCTGACTGGGACACGGCGCGTTTAACGCTGATTGGCAAGATAGGCGATGGCGATGTAACGCTTGATGTCGCTCCGCTCGGTTCTTCGTCCGTGGTGCGTAAAACGCTGGATTTGCGTGACTGGCAGTTCAATCCTGAAAGGCAGGATCCTGCGTCCTCATTGGGCATGGTGCCGCGTATGCCGCAAATCGATGCGGTGCTGACGCAGGTACAGGATGGGTCGGCAGCGCAAAAAGCCGGTTTGCAAGTCGGAGACAGGATCGTTAAAGTCGATGGGCAACCGCTGACGCGCTGGTCGCTGTTTGCCAGTACGGTGCGTGACAAGCCGGATGCAGATATTGCGCTGGACATTGAACGAAACGGTGAGAGCAGCTCTCTAATCTTGACGCCGGACAGCAAAGCGACCGGTGGCAGGGTAGAAGGGTTTGCAGGGGTGGTGCCAAAAGTCATCCCGCTGCCCGAGGAGTACCGGACGGTGCGGCAATACGGGCCGTTCAGTGCGATTTATCAAGCTGCGGATAAAACCTGGCAGCTGATGCGGTTAACCGTCAGTATGCTGGGAAAACTGATAACAGGCGGTGTTAAGCTCAACAACCTGAGCGGACCAATCTCTATCGCTCAGGGGGCCGGGATGTCGGCCGACTATGGGCTGATTTACTACCTGATGTTTTTGGCATTGATCAGTGTAAATCTGGGCATTATCAATTTGTTCCCGCTACCGGTTTTGGATGGTGGACGCCTGCTCTTTCTGCTGGTTGAAAAACTGAAAGGCAGGCCGGTTTCTGAGCGTGTGCAGGACTTTTGTTGCCGTATCGGCACGGTGGTGTTGATGCTGTTAATGGGGCTCGCACTTTTTAATGATTTCTCTCGCCTTTAGGCGGGGGAGTAGGTTAGGAAAAACGCATAACAACGATGGCGATGAAAAAGTTGCTCATAGCGTCGCTGCTGTTCAGCAGCGCCACCGTATACGGTGCAGACGGATTCGTAGTGAAGGATATTCATTTCGAGGGCTTGCAGCGTGTTGCTGTCGGTGCGGCACTGCTCAGCATGCCTGTCCGTGTGGGTGATACCGTCAGTGATGACGATATCGGGAATACCATCCGTGCTCTGTTCGCGACCGGAAACTTCGAGGATGTCCGGGTACTGCGTGACGGTGAAACCTTGATTGTGCAGGTCAAAGAACGGCCCACCATCTCCAGCATCACCTTCTCCGGCAATAAAGTGGCCGATGGTGAGATGCTGAAAGAAAAAATGGAAGAGTGCAGTGTTCGTGTCGGCGAAGCGTTAGACCGCACGACCCTCTCTTCTATCGAGAAGGATCTGGAGAATTACTACTACGGCGTCGGTAAATACAGTGCCTCCGTGAAAGCGGTAGTGACGCCGTTGCCGCGCAACCGCGTTGACCTCAATCTGGTGTTTAACGAAGGGGTTTCCGCGCAAATCCAGCAGATCAACATCGTTGGCAACAAAGCCTTCACCTCTGATGAATTGATTGCCCAATTCCAACTGCGCGATGACGTGCCGTGGTGGAACGTCATGGGCGTTCGTAACTATAAGAAACATGAACTCTCCGGCGACCTGGAAACGCTGCGCAGCTTCTATCTCGATCGCGGCTACGCGCGCTTCACGATTGACTCCACTCAGGTGAGCCTGACGCCCGACAAAAAGGGCATCTATATCACCATCAACATCACGGAAGGCGATCAGTACAAGCTGTCTGGGGTGACGGTGCGCGGTAATCTGGCGGGTCACTCTGCTGAGATTGAAGGGCTGACGAAAGTGAATTCCGGCGAGTTGTATAACGGCGCCAAAGTGACAAGCATTGAAAAGGATATCAAAAAGCTGCTGGGCCGTTACGGCTATGCTTATCCGCGCGTGGTGACACAACCTGAAATCAGCGACGGGGACAAAACCGTCAAGCTCAACATCAACGTTGATGCCGGTAACCGCTTCTCGGTGCGCCGTATACTCTTCGAGGGCAATGATACCTCCAAAGATTCCGTGCTGCGTCGCGAAATGCGCCAGATGGAAGGGGCGTGGTTGGGTAACGATCTGGTGGAGCAGGGTAAAGAGCGCCTCAACCGCTTTGGCTACTTTGGAAGAGTTGACGTAGAAACTCAGCGCGTGCCGGGCACCGCCGATCAGGTAGACGTCACCTACAAAGTGAAAGAGCGTAACACCGGTACGTTGAACTTCGGCGTCGGCTTCGGTACAGGTAGTGGTGTCAGCTTCCAGGCTGGGGTTCAGCAAGACAACTGGCTGGGCACTGGTAATTCAGTGGGCATCACTGGGAATAAAAACAGCTACCAGACCTATGTCGAGCTGTCGATGACCAAACCCTACTTTACGGTAGACGGTGTCAGCCTCGGCGGTCGTATTTTCTATAACGACTTTAAAGCCTACGATGCTGAACTTTCTGACTATACCAACCGCAGCTATGGCATAGGCACAACGTTAGGTTTCCCGATCAACGAGAACAACTCATTGCGTCTGGGTCTGGACTATGTACATAACGATGTGTCAGATATGTCACCGCAGGTGGCGATGTGGCGTTATCTTAATTCGGTAGGTGTTAATCCGCCGGTTGTAGAATCGGGCAATCACTCCAGCGCCGATTTTAACGCCAACGATTTCTTCCTCAACGCCGGATGGGTCTACAATAGTCTGGACCGTGGCTTCTTCCCGACGGAAGGGAGCAGTGCCAGATTCAACGCCAAGGTCACTGTGCCGGGATCCTACAACGAATACTACAAGCTGACCTTTGATTCAGCGACTTACTATCCGTTGAGTGAAAACCACCACTGGGTGTTGATGGGCCGTGCGCGCGCGGGCTACGCGGACGGTATTGGCAGCAAAGATGTGCCGTTCTACGACAACTTCTATGCTGGTGGTTCCATTGCGGTACGTGGCTTCCAGTCGAATACCGTTGGTCCTAAAGCGGCTTACTATCGGTGTGAAAAGCCGTTACCAAACAGTTACTCGGCTTGCCGTGTGGAAAATTCGGATGATGCTGTGGGCGGTAACGCCATGGCGGTGGCCAGTGCGGAATTGATTCTGCCGACGCCATTTTCCAGCGATAAATATGCCAGTTCGCTGCGCACCTCGTTGTTTGTAGATGCCGGTACGGTATGGGATACCAACTGGAAAAATACGAAGAACACCTTGGATGCTGGTGTGCCAGACTACAGCGAACCGGGCAATATTCGTGTGTCCACCGGCCTTGCCGTGCAGTGGATGTCACCGCTTGGGCCATTTGTGTTCTCCTATGCCCAGCCGGTCAAGAAAATTGACGGAGACAAGTCGGAACAGTTCAAGTTTAGCATTGGTAAAACATGGTAATGTAACGACAAGCTCGTCGTTTCTATATGAAGTATAGGGCTCTGGTAACGCGCCGCGCGCGCTGACCCAGAGCTTTGTGCACGTTAATGTGTGATAAAAAAGATCAGGTTGAGGAGTAATAAAGTGAAAAAGTGGTTGTGTGCCGCAGGTCTCGGTTTAGCTCTGGCAGCGTCTGCCAGCGTTCAAGCGGCCGACAAAATTGCCGTTGTCAACGTTGCCAGCATTTTCCAGCAGTTGCCGCAGCGTGAAACCGTTGCCAAGCAGTTGGAAAACGAGTTTAAAGGTCGTGCATCTGAATTGCAGAAAATGGAAAGCGATCTGCAAACCAAAATGCAAAAATTGCAGCGTGATGGTTCTACCATGAAAGCCAGCGACCGCAGCAAATCTGAAAACGATCTGATGGCGCAGCGTGAGAAGTTCTCCAACAAGGCACAGGCGTTTGAACAAGACAATCGCCGTCGCCAGATGGAAGAACGTAACAAGATCCTGAGCCGTATTCAGGATGCCATCAAAAGCGTTGCCAGCAAAGATGGCTACGATATCGTGATTGATGCCAAGGCGGTTGCCTATGTCGGTAACGCGAAAGACATCACGGCTGATGTGCTGAAACAGGTTAAATAACTCATGGTTTCAATTCGACTGGACGCCTTGGCAGCACAGTTGGATGCGCAATTACACGGTGATGGCGATATCGTCATCACCGGTGTTGCTTCTATGCATTCGGCACGCTCTGGACAAATCACCTTTCTTTCAGACAGCCGCTATCGTGAGCAACTGACCACGACACAGGCATCCGCCGTGGTAGTGACAGAAGTTGACCTGCCTTACTGCAAGGCAGCGGCGTTGGTGGTGAAAAACCCGTATCTGACTTATGCGCATATGGCGCAATTGATGGATACCACGCCGCAACCTGCGCAGGATATCGCACCCAGTGCGGTGATTGCAGATGATGCTGTGCTGGGGCGCAATGTCGCCATCGGTGCGAATGCGGTTATCGAGTCAGGCGCAGAGTTAGGCGATGGTGTGGTGATTTGTGCCGGTTGTTTTGTCGGGAAACACGCCAGGATTGGCGCGGGCTCTCGTCTGTGGGCCAATGTTACGGTCTATCATCGGGTTGAATTGGGGGCACAATGCCTGATTCAATCTGGTGCTGTGATTGGTTCCGATGGTTTTGGCTATGCCAACGAGCGCGGCAATTGGGTCAAGATCCCGCAGTTAGGAACGGTACGCATCGGCGATTGCGTTGAGATTGGTGCTAACACCACCATTGACCGCGGTGCGCTGGACGACACCATTATTGGTGACGGCGTTATCATTGATAACCAATGCCAGATTGCACACAACGTCGTGATTGGCGACAATACAGCAGTCGCTGGTGGCGTTATCATGGCTGGCAGCCTGAAAATTGGCCGTTACTGCATGATTGGCGGTGCCAGTGTGATCAATGGTCATATGGAAATTTGCGATAAGGTTACGGTTACCGGCATGGGGATGGTCATGAGACCTATCACCGAACCCGGCGTATACTCATCGGGAATTCCGTTACAGCCAAACAAAACGTGGCGTAAAACCGCAGCGCTGGTGATGAGTATTGATGATATGAGCAAACGGCTGAAAGCCGTTGAGCGTAAAGTCAACCAAGATTGATCTCTGTGCCAGCCTCGCCAAAACAGCGGCGGCGGCTTGATGGAGATGGGTTTATACGCGTTGGTTGTTGTGGATTGCCTGCTTAGGCTGGCGTAAAAATCCTTATTTGCGGCCTGCCAGATGATCCTCCTTTTGGGATCTCGCAGGCCGTGTTGTTGATGGCATCAGTTTTACGGACAGGAAGAGTATTTTGACTACTAACACTCATACTCTGCATATTGAAGAGATTTTAGAACTACTACCGCACCGCTTCCCCTTTTTGCTGGTGGACCGTGTATTGGATTTCGAAGAAGGGAAATTCCTGCGTGCGGTGAAAAACGTCTCTTTCAACGAACCCTTCTTTCAGGGACACTTCCCCGGTGAGCCCATTTTCCCCGGCGTGCTGATTCTGGAAGCCATGGCCCAGGCTACAGGCATTCTGGCATTTAAAAGCGTGGGTAAGCTAGAACCGGGTGAACTTTACTACTTCGCGGCTGTGGACGAGGCGCGTTTCAAACGTCCGGTGCAGCCAGGGGATCAGATGATTCTTGAAGTTGAATTCATTAAAGAGCGCCGTGGTGTTGCACGTTTCAAAGGCGTCGCCAAAGTGGATGGCGAAGTGGCTTGTGAAGCGTCCATGATGTGTGCTCGTCGTCGTGAGGCATGATAACTTGATTGATCAAACCGACTTTATTCATCCCAGCGCTATTGTTGAAGACGGTGCCATTATTGGCGCACGTGTACACATTGGCCCGTTCTGCTATGTCGGTTCTCACGTTGAGATCGGCGAAGGCACGGTATTAAAATCCCATGTTGTGGTAAATGGGATCACTAAAATCGGCCGTGATAATGAGATCTACCAATTTTCCTCCATTGGTGAGGTAAATCAGGATCTGAAATACGCGGGTGAACCGACTCGCGTAGAGATCGGCGATCGTAACCGTATTCGTGAAAGTGTCACGATTCATCGTGGTACGGAACAAGGTGGTGGATTGACTAAAGTCGGCAGCGATAATCTGCTGATGATCAACACGCATATCGCCCATGACTGCGTCATTGGTAACCGCTGCATTCTGGCGAACAATGCCACGCTGGGTGGACACGTAGAAGTAGATGATTTTGCTATCATCGGCGGCATGACAGCGGTGCACCAGTTCTGTGTCATCGGTGCGCACGTTATGGTAGGAGGCTGTTCCGGCGTGGCGCAAGATGTGCCGCCGTACGTCATTGCTCAAGGTAACCATGCGACGCCGTTTGGCCTCAACATTGAGGGGCTGAAACGCCGCGGGTTCGAAAAAGAGACCCAGCAGGCGATTCGTAACGCCTACAAGCTGCTGTATCGCAGTGGGAGAACGTTGGAAGAGGTGAAACCGGAAATCGAAGCGCTGGCGAAAGATCATCCTGCGGTTCAAGCATTTATCGATTTATTTGCCCGTTCTACCCGCGGCATTATCCGGTAATTCATGTCAACGCGTCCCCTTGTGATAGGTATCGTCGCCGGAGAAACCTCCGGCGACATTCTTGGTGCAGGCCTGATCCGAGCGTTGAAAAGCCAGATGCCTGACGCTCGCTTTGTCGGCGTAGCAGGGCCTCGCATGCAGGAAGCCGGGTGTGAAACCTGGTATGAGATGGAAGAACTCGCAGTGATGGGGATCGTCGAGGTGTTAGGGCGTTTGCAGCGCCTGCTGTCGATCCGCAGTGATCTTACGCAGCGTTTCACCGAGCTTGCGCCCGACGTTTTTGTTGGCATTGATGCGCCCGATTTCAATATCACGCTCGAAGGTAGCCTCAAAGCGCGCGGTATCCGCACCATTCATTACGTCAGCCCCTCCGTGTGGGCCTGGCGCCAGAAACGCGTTTTCAAAATTGGGCGTGCCACCGATCTGGTGTTGGCGTTTCTTCCCTTTGAAAAAGCGTTTTACGACAAATTCAACGTGCCTTGCCGCTTTATCGGCCACACCATGGCCGATGCCATGCCGTTACAGCCGGACAAACTGGCGGCGCGCGCACATTTAGGCATCTCGCCTGAGCGCCATTGCCTATCGCTGCTGCCGGGTAGTCGCGGGGCTGAGGTGGAGATGCTGAGCGCCGATTTTTTACGCAGCGCACAGCTATTACGCCAACGCTATCCTGATTTAGCAGTGTTGGTGCCGTTGGTTAATGCCACGCGGCGTGAGCAATTTGAACGCATTAAGCAAGAAACGGCCCCCGAGATGGATGTGCATATGTTGGATGGTGAGGCGCGTGAAGCGATGATCGCCAGCGATGCGGCGCTGCTGGCGTCCGGCACCGCAGCGTTGGAGTGCATGTTGGCAAAATGCCCGATGGTCGTGGGCTATCGCATGAAGCCCTTTACGTTCTGGCTGGCAAAGCGGTTGGTAAAAACCCCCTGGGTGTCGTTACCGAATTTGCTGGCAGGGTGCGAATTGGTAAAAGAGTTGCTGCAAGAAAAGTGCACGCCAGACAAGCTGGCGGCGGCGTTGCTTCCTTGGCTGGAAGGCGGGGAAGACGTGAAACAGTTGCACGAGACCTTTTTGGCGCTGCACCAACAGATTCGTTGTGATGCGGATACGCAGGCGGCACAGGCTGTAATGGAATTGGCCCGAGGTGAAGTGAATGTATGATGTTTTTGTCTATCCAGATGCGACGCGCATAGCTGGTGTAGATGAAGTGGGGCGCGGCCCGTTGGTGGGTGCGGTGGTCACCGCCGCAGTGATTCTCGATCCGCAGCGTCCAATCGTTGGATTGGCTGATTCAAAACAGCTCAGTGAAAAACGCCGCCTGGCGCTTTATGATGAGATCAAAGACAAAGCGCTGTCATGGAGTTTGGGGCGCGCCGAGCCCGAAGAGATTGACCAATTGAATATCCTGCATGCCACGATGCTGGCAATGCAGCGTGCCGTTGCAGGGCTGCACCTGGCACCCGATTATGTGCTGATAGACGGCAATCGCTGCCCGCTGTTGCCCATGCCTGCATTGGCGGTGGTGAAGGGCGACAGCCGGGTTGCTGAGATCAGTGCCGCATCGATTCTCGCTAAAGTGACGCGAGACCGGGAAATGGTCGAGTTGGATGCCCGTTTCCCTGAATATGGCTTTGCGCAGCACAAGGGTTACCCGACTGCTTATCACCTTGAAAAACTCGCTCTTTTAGGTGCTACTGAGTACCACCGGCGCATTTTCGCCCCCGTAAAACGCGTATTAGGGTTGGCATAGCCCGTCAACCGTGCGCAATCAGGTAATATCGGTGCCCTGCTCGTCACGCGGGGCTGTTTTCGACAACGTCTAGGATCTGGATATGGCAGAACCACGTTTTGTCCATCTGCATGTGCACAGTGACTATTCCATGATCGATGGGTTGGCAAAAGTCGGGCCGCTGGTAAAAAAAGCGGCCGCGCTGGGCATGCCAGCACTGGCGATCACGGATTTCACCAACCTGTGCGGGTTAGTGAAATTTTACGGCGGCGCACACGGTGCGGGCGTTAAACCCATTGTCGGCGCGGATGTTCTGGTAAGCAGCGATGTGCTGGGCGATGAACTTGCACAGCTCACCCTGCTCGCCATGGACAACGAGGGCTATCAAAACCTCACGCTGCTGATTTCCCATGCTTATCAGCGCGGCTACGGTGCCGAAGGCCCCACCATCGAACGCGACTGGTTGATCGAGTACGGTAAAGGCTTACTGCTGATTTCAGGTGCTCGGCAGGGTGACGTCGGCAAATTTATCCTGCGTGGCAATCAGGCGTTGGTCGAGCAAAGCCTAGCCTTTTATCAAGAGCACTTTCTAGGCCGTTATTATCTGGAACTGATTCGCACCGGTCGCCCGGATGAAGAGAGCTATCTTCACGCGGCGATTGAATTAGCCATGAAGCACCATCTACCGGTGGTAGCGACCAACGATGTTCGATTCATCAAAGCCGATGAGTTCGATGCCCATGAGATTCGCGTTGCTATCCACGATGGCTATACGCTTGATGACGCAAAGCGCCCGCGTAACTACAGCGCGCAGCAATATATGCGCAGCGAAGACGAGATGTGTGAGCTGTTTGCCGACATCCCGGAAGCACTGGTGAATAGCGTCGAGATAGCCAAACGTTGTAATGTCACCATCCGTCTGGGGGAGTATTTCCTGCCCCAATTTCCGACCGGTGATATGTCCACCGAAGATTTTCTGGTTAAACAGGCCCGTGAAGGGCTGGAAGAGCGTCTCGCGTTCCTGTTCCCTGACGAAGAGGTGCGTAAGCAGCGTCGCCCGGAATACGACGAGCGTTTGGAAATCGAACTAAATGTTATCAACCAGATGGGGTTCCCTGGCTACTTCCTGATCGTGATGGAGTTTATCCAGTGGTCAAAAGACAACGATGTCCCGGTAGGTCCGGGGCGCGGTTCGGGTGCAGGCTCGCTGGTGGCCTACTCACTGAAAATCACCGATCTCGATCCGCTTGAATTTGACCTGCTGTTCGAACGTTTCCTCAACCCGGAACGTGTGTCGATGCCTGACTTCGACGTCGACTTCTGTATGGAAAAGCGTGACCGGGTTATCGATCACGTTGCTGAGATGTACGGGCGCGATGCGGTATCGCAGATCATTACCTTTGGTACCATGGCAGCCAAAGCGGTTATTCGCGACGTAGGTCGCGTGCTCGGACACCCTTACGGTTTTGTCGACCGCATCTCCAAGCTGGTGCCGCCGGATCCGGGCATGACGCTGGAAAAAGCCTTTGCTGCTGAACCGCAGCTACAGGAAATTTACGACGCCGACGAAGAAGTCAAAGCGCTTATCGATATGGCGCGCAAACTGGAAGGGGTGACGCGCAACGCGGGTAAACACGCCGGTGGGGTGGTAATATCGCCGACCAAAATCACCGATTTCGCGCCGCTCTATTGCGATTCGGAAGGGAATCATCCGGTTACCCAGTTTGACAAGAACGACGTGGAATATGCCGGGTTGGTGAAGTTTGACTTCCTGGGGCTGCGCACGCTGACTATTATCGACTGTGCGCTGGAGATGATTAATGCCCGCCGTGCTAGGCAGGGGCTGGAGCAGATTGATATCGCGTCCATCCCGCTCGACGATAAAAAAAGTTTCGACATGCTGCAACGTTCGGAAACAACGGCGGTGTTCCAGCTTGAATCGCGCGGTATGAAAGACCTGATCAAACGTCTGAAGCCGGACTGCTTTGAAGACATGATCGCTCTGGTGGCGTTGTTCCGTCCAGGGCCTTTGCAGTCAGGGATGGTGGATAACTTTATCGACCGTAAACACGGACGTGAGGAAATATCCTATCCTGATATACAGTGGCAGCATGAATCGCTGAAGTCAGTGCTGGAGCCGACCTATGGTATCATCCTGTATCAGGAACAGGTGATGCAGATAGCCCAGGTGCTTTCCGGCTATACGCTGGGCGGTGCAGACATGCTGCGCCGCGCCATGGGTAAGAAAAAACCCGAAGAAATGGCCAAGCAGCGCTCCGTGTTTGAGGACGGCGCGAAGAAGATGGGCGTCGACGGCGAATTGTCGATGAAGATCTTTGACCTGGTAGAAAAATTTGCCGGGTATGGGTTTAACAAATCGCACTCAGCCGCCTACGCACTGGTGTCGTATCAAACGCTGTGGCTCAAGGCGCATTATCCTGCCGAATTCATGGCCGCTGTGATGACGGCGGACATGGATAACACTGATAAAGTGGTGGGGCTGGTGGATGAGTGCCGGCGTATGGGGCTAAAAATCCTGCCGCCGGATATCAACAGCGGGTTGTACCATTTTCACGTCAATAATGATGGGGAAATTGTTTATGGTATCGGCGCGATCAAGGGCGTCGGCGAAGGGCCGATAGAAGCTATCATCGACGCGCGAAATCAGGGCGGGTATTTCCGCGAGTTGTTCGATCTCTGTGCTCGTACTGATATCAAGAAACTGAATCGTCGCGTGCTGGAAAAGCTGATCATGTCCGGTGCGTTTGATCGGCTGGGACCGCATCGCGCGGCGTTGATGAATTCGCTCAACGATGCGTTGAAGGCCGCCGATCAGCATGCCAAGGCCGAAGCTATCGGTCAGGCAGATATGTTTGGTGTTCTGGCGGAAGCGCCGGAGCAGGTAGAGCAGTCCTACAGCACGGTAGCTCCCTGGCCGGAGCCGGTGGTGTTGGACGGTGAGCGGGAAACGTTAGGGCTTTATCTGACGGGCCATCCGATCACGCAGTATCTCAAGGAAATTGAACGCTATGCTGCCGGTTTGCGTTTGAAGGACATGCACCCGACGGATCGGGGCAAAGTAACAACGGCGGTCGGTCTGGTGCTGGCTGCCCGCGTAATGGTCACTAAGCGAGGTAATCGCATTGGCGTGTGTACACTGGATGATCGTTCCGGCCGTTTGGAAGTGATGCTGTTTACTGAAGCGTTGGAAAAGTATCAGCATCTTCTTGAAAAAGACCGAATTCTGATCATCAGTGGACAGGTCAGCTTTGATGACTTTAGCGGGGGCCTTAAAATGATGGCCCGAGAGGTCATGGATATCAGTGAAGCGCGTGAAAAATATGCGCGCGGGCTTGCCATCTCGTTGACTGACAGGCAAATTGATGACCAGCTATTAAACCGTCTCCGTCAATTGTTGGAACCTCATCGATCAGGGACGATCCCGTTACACCTTTACTACCAGCGAGAGGATGCCTGCGCCCGGTTGCGTTTTGGCGCGGCATGGCGTGTGACGCCAACCGATGTGCTGCTTAATGACCTGCGCACACTGCTGGGGAACACCCAGGTGGAACTGGAATTTGACTAAAATAGGAATACTATGAGTCTGAATTTTCTTGATTTTGAGCAGCCGATTGCAGAGTTGGAAGCGAAAATTGACTCGCTGACCTCAGTCAGCCGTCAAGATGAAAAATTGGATATTAATCTGGACGAAGAGATCCAGCGACTGCGGGAAAAAAGCGTTGAACTGACGCGCAAGATTTTTGCCGATCTGGGTGCTTGGCAGATTGCACAATTGGCTCGCCACCCGCAGCGTCCCTACACGCTGGACTATGTCAGCCATATTTTCACTGACTTTGATGAATTGGCGGGCGATCGAGCCTATGCTGATGACAAAGCGATTGTGGGCGGCATCGCGCGTTTGGATGGGCGTCCGGTGATGATCATTGGTCACCAGAAAGGGCGCGAAACCAAAGAGAAAATTCGCCGCAATTTCGGTATGCCTGCACCTGAAGGCTACCGTAAAGCGCTGCGCCTGATGGAAATGGCGGAGCGTTTTAACCTGCCGATCATCACCTTTATCGACACGCCGGGCGCGTACCCGGGCGTTGGTGCCGAAGAGCGCGGCCAGTCGGAAGCCATTGCGCGCAACCTGCGTGAGATGTCCGGTCTGAGCGTACCGATTATCTGTACGGTGATTGGAGAGGGGGGTTCCGGTGGTGCATTGGCGATTGGTGTGGGTGACAAGGTCAACATGCTGCAATACAGCACCTATTCTGTGATTTCACCAGAAGGCTGTGCCTCTATCCTGTGGAAAAGCGCCGATAAAGCGCAGCTGGCGGCGGAAGCGATGGGGATAATCGCCCCGCGTCTCAAAGAGCTGAATCTGATTGATGCCGTCATTCCTGAACCGCTCGGTTCTGCGCACCGTGATGTGGAAACCATGGCGGCGTCGCTGAAAGCACAACTGCTGTCAGACTTTCGTGAGCTGGATGAATTGGATAAAGACGCGCTGCTTGATCGCCGTTACCACCGGTTGATGAACTACGGTTACTGCTGATCCCAGACCTATCGCGCTGAATAAAGTCCGCTTTCAGCAAGGAGGCGGACTTTTTTCTATTATGCGGCTATTTCCATTATCACCTTGCCACAACAAGGAGTACGCATGCTCGCGTTAACGGAGATTCACCATATTGCTATTATTGCCTCTGACTACCGGCGCAGTAAGGCATTTTATTGCGATGTCCTTGGGTTTGAGCTGTTGGCGGAAATCTATCGGGCAGAGCGAGACTCATGGAAAGGCGATCTGGCGTTAAAGGGGTGGTACGTTATCGAACTGTTCTCGTTTCCCTCGCCACCGCCACGACCTACTCAGCCTGAATCCTGTGGCCTGCGCCATCTCGCTTTTGCGGTAGCTGACATTGATGAGGCGTGCGACGCACTGCAACGTGCAGGTGTTGCCTGTGAACCGGTGCTGGTGGATGAATTTACCCAGCGTCGCTTCACTTTCTTACGCGATCCAGATGGATTACCGTTGGAGCTTTATGAGCAGTGAGAGAATCAACGTGGCTACGCTACTGGAAAACGTAGCGGTGCAACTCTCTGGCTGTCAGCGTGTGCTGGTGGCTTATAGTGGCGGCCTGGATTCCAGCGTGCTACTGCATATGCTGTATCAATTGATGCAGCAGCGCTCGGATATTGTTGTGCGTGCCGCCTATGTGCACCATGGGTTAAGTACTCACGCTGAGCATTGGGCGCAGCACTGCATGCATACCTGCCAGCAATGGGATATTCCCTGTTCGGTGCTGCCTGTCACGGTGGATGCGCGTGAACGTGGTGTTGAAGCGGCAGCACGCGAAGCGCGTTACCAAGCATTACGCCAACATCTGTTACCTGAAGAAGTGCTGCTTACCGCACAGCATCTCGACGATCAGAGCGAAACGTTCCTGTTAGCGCTCAAGCGTGGCAGCGGGCCAGCCGGGCTTTCAGCGATGGGTGCTACGGGACAGTTGGGTGCTAATCGATTGCTACGTCCATTGCTGGGCGTAGCGCGAGCTCAACTTGAAGATTATGCCTGTCATTATCGGCTCACGTGGGTGGAAGACGAGAGCAATTGCGACGCGCGTTACGATCGCAACTTTCTCCGTTTGCAGGTATTACCGCAACTAAAACAGCGCTGGCCGTCATTTTCAGAAGCAGTGGCGCGCAGCGCGCGACTGTGTGCCGAGCAGGAACAACTGTTGGATGAATTGCTGGCGCCATTGCTTCAGTCGGCCTGTGACGAGAAGGGGGCGTTGGCGATTGATGCTTTGCTCCCACTGAGCGAACCGCACCGTTTTGCGCTGTTGCGGCGTTGGCTGAGAGTGCACGAGGTGGCGATGCCTTCACGCGAACAATTGCTGCATCTGTGGCAGGATATGGCTCTGAGCCGCCAGGATGCAGAACCGTTGTTAAAATTGGGAACCGTACAGATTCGACGCTTTCGTCAGCATTTATACTGTGTTGCCGAGTGTGTAAACGTCTTCGATCTGGTGTTACCCTGGCAACCTGAGCAGGGCAAACTAATGCTTCCGCACCGGTTAGGTTATCTGTCCTTGGACGAACAAGGTATGCGTATCCGACGCCCGCGTCCTGATGAGCAAGTGAGCGTGGGTTTTGGCCTGAAAGGGAAACTGCATATTGTTGGGCGCAGTGGCGGACGATCTGCGAAAAAACTGTGGCAGGAATATGCGATTCCTCCCTGGATGCGTGAACAAATTCCTATTCTGTATTACAACGAATACCCTATCGCAGCCGTTGGCGTTTTTGTGATGCGGGAAGGAGAATCATCAGCAAAGGATACCGCATGGCAGATAGTATGGCGGATGACGTAGCGCTGATACAGTAGCTATCAGCGCTACTCAGGCTGCTGACTAGCCAATTCAAGGGCTTTGTTGAATAAATAGATATTATGCTGCGTAGCCATAAAGGCTGCGGATTCCCTTGACGTAAAATCAGTATGTTAAATCCAGAGCGTGGTGATGCATCCCGGAGCGATCAGCATTTTAATCCAAAACAGGCGTGTC
>NZ_JAHWCO010000322.1:0-6676 GCF_020054415.1 Candidatus Symbiopectobacterium sp.
CACGCCTGTTTTGGATTAAAATGCTGATCGCTCCGGGATGCATCACCACGCTCTGGATTTAACATACTGATTTTACGTCAAGGGAATCCGCAGCCTTTATGGCTACGCAGCATAATATCTATTTATTCAACAAAGCCCCTGGAACCGTGCTGATTTTCAGGATCTGTATTTGCTAGGTATGTGGATTGCAAGGCATGCCTGCCTGATAATAGCTCGTTTGAGTAAGGAACCGTTATGGTCACTCATCCCGTCATTGGTGTTGTTGGCAACCCCAATTGTGGCAAAACCACCCTGTTCAACCTGCTGACAGGGGGAAAACAAACGGTGGGGAATTGGCCCGGGGTCACCGTCGAGAAAAAGGTCGGTCAGTGCCTCTACAAAGGTCAACGCTTCACGCTGGTCGATCTTCCCGGCGTCTACTCGCTCAATCCGGCTTCGGAAAGCGCGGAGGATGAGCGCGTCGCGCGCGATTATATCCTCTCCGGCGAAGCACATTTGGTGCTAAATATTCTTGATGCGGCCAATCTTGAGCGCAACCTGTATCTGACGGCGCAGTTGCTGGACATGAACGTGCCCATGATCGTTGCGGTGAACATGATGGATATCGCCTCTTCGCGCAAGCTGGAGATCGATATTGCCGCTTTGCAAAACCGGCTAGGTTGCCCCGTTATCCCCATCACCGCCAGCCAAAACAAAGGGATGGATGTGTTGCGCCAGGTGTGCCTGTCCGCGCTGGCGGACATTCGTTCACCCAACGTTGAAGTGCCTTACGATGCGCCGCTGAAAAATGCCGCGGTGCAAATGGCGTTGCGTTTAGCGGACATTCCAAACTTAACCCATCCGTATTGGTTAGCGCTGCAATTGCTGGAAGGGGATACTACGGTTCGCACTCGCATACCGGCACCCTTGTTGACAGAGATGGATGCACAGGTTGCCACGCTCACAGAAACCTATGACGATGAACTGGATATCTTCCTTGCCGATGGACGTTATCAGTTTGTCTCCTCCATCGCCAATCAGGTGGTGATTCGCCGCAGCAATATCTCCGCGACGCTCACTGATAAAATTGACCGTGTGGTTCTGCATCGCTTTTTTGGTATTCCGATCTTCCTGCTGGTGATGTACCTGATGTTTATCTTCACCATCAAGGTGGGGAGTGCGTTTATCGACTTTTTCGATCAGTTTGTCAGCGCGCTGCTGGTGGATGGATTAGGAACGCTGCTGCGCGCTATTGGCACGCCTGAGTGGCTGGCGACGCTGGTGGCTGATGGCATTGGCGGAGGGATTCAAACGGTTTCCACCTTTATTCCGGTTATCGGTTGTCTCTATCTGTTCCTCTCCTATCTTGAAGATTCCGGGTACATGGCGCGTGCGGCGTTTGTTATGGACCGCTTCATGCGCAGCATTGGGCTTCCAGGGAAAGCGTTCGTGCCCTTGATTGTCGGCTTTGGTTGTAATGTGCCCGCTGTTATGGCCACGCGTACCATGGAAAAGCACAGTGATCGCATCGTTACGGTGATGATGGCCCCCTTTATGTCGTGCGGAGCGCGTTTACCTGTCTATGTGCTGTTTGCGACGGCATTGTTCACCAGCGGTGGGCAAAACTTGGTGTTCGGACTTTATCTGATGGGTATTTTTGCCGCTATCGCCACTGGCTTTATGCTGAAAAATACTGCGTTACAAGGCGATGCCTCTGCGTTCGTCATGGAGATCCCGCCATACCATTTGCCAGGACTGCGCAGCGTGCTAATTCGTACCTGGGATCGGCTTAAGGGTTTTATTCTGCGTGCAGGCAAACTGATTGTCGTGGTCGTTACCGTGCTCAGCTTTTTCAATTCCATGGGGACCGACGGTTCGTTTGGTAATCAGGACAGTGATAAATCAGTGCTTTCTTCCATCGGTCAGAAAATTGTTCCGGTGTTCGCGCCGATGGGGATAAAAGCAGAAAACTGGCCTGCTGCTGTCGGTGTTTTTACCGGTATTTTTGCCAAAGAAGCGGTGGTGGGTACACTGGATTCACTGTATGGCGCGATGGCTGATAGCCAATCAGGTGAGCAGGAAGAGGACGCACCGTTTAATCTGGGCGAAAGCGTTGTTGCCGCACTGGCAACCATTCCAGAGAATTTTGCCAAAGTTGGTGGAGAGCTCCTCGATCCGCTGGGCATCGATGTTGGCGATTTAAGCGATACCGCCGCCGTAGCGGAACAGAATGAATTTTCCGTCTCATCTCTGGATATCATTGCGCACCTGTTCGATGGCCGCTTAGGCGCGGTGGCCTACTTGCTGATGGTTTTGCTGTATGTGCCTTGCGTCGCAGCATTGTCAGCTATCTGGCGCGAAGTGGGCACAGCATGGGCGTTGTTCTGTTTTGTGTGGACGATAGAGCTGGGCTATGGCGCTGCGGTACTGGTGTATCAAGCGGGGCGGTTTGCTAACCATCCCCTTTATTCTGCCTCTGCCATCGGTGCTGTGCTGGCAGTGTGGGCGATTACCGTATTTTTCCTGCGCCGCAATGGCAATCTGAGGCAGCAATCTGCGGTGGTGCGTGCAGCGTAAAACCATGGCCGTACGAATCCGGAAGACGAAATGACACTGATTGAACTGCGCAATTTCGTGAGGCAAAGACAACGCGTTTCGTTGCAAGAGATCAGCCAACACTTCCATGTCGAAACCGGTGTGGTTGAAGGCATGATAGCTATCTGGGTCCAGAAGGGAAAAATTAGCAGTCACGAAAATGCCAGTGGCGGTTGTAGCGGCTGCTGTTCCTGCAAGAAAGGGCTGCGGTTTTACTACGAGTGGGTGGGGTAACGATTCATCATAAAGGGCTAGCCGCGCTATGCGGCTAGCCCTTGCGCATTAACGGCCGGCTTTCAGCTGTTGAAAATAGTTTTCATACAGCGTTCTGGCGCTACCAACATCATTTTGCCATTCCCCTTTCTGAATGGTTTCTTCATCAGGATAGAGGGTCTTGTCATTTGCCACCTCAGCAGGCAGTAATTTTTTCGCTGCCAGATTGGGCGTCGGGTAACCGATGGTTTCAGCAACCTTTGCTGCCACATCCGGGCGCAACAAGAAGTCGATGAGCTTCATAGCACCCTCTTTGTTCTTGGCGTTGGCGGGGATTGCCAAACTGTCCATCCATAAAATGCCACCTTCTTTTGGCCAGATAACGTCGAGCGGTGTTCCTGACTGGCGGGCAACGTAAGCGGAGCCGTTCCAGATCATACCCAGATTGACTTCACCTTCGATAAACGGATTCACGGGGTTATCGGAGTTAAAGGCCAGCACGTTCGGCATCAGCGTCTTTAATTCGTTATATGCAGCTTCTATCTCTTTCGGATCGGTGGCATTAGCAGAGTAGCCGAGTTTGCGTAACGCAATCTGGAACACTTCACGGACATCGTCGGTCAGCAACAGACTGCCCTTATACCTTGCATCCCAAAAATTACCCCAGCCGGTCACTGTTGCCGGTTCGATGGCATCACGGTTGATGCCGATAGCGGTGGCTCCCCAGATGTAGGGAATGGAGTATTCGTTGTTCGGGTCGAAGGATTTGTGCAGCAGACTAGGATCAAGATTGTGGAAATTGCTCAGTTTGCTGGTATCAATCTTTTGCAGCATCCCTTCTTTGCTCATTTTGGACACGAAATAGGTCGAAGGCACCACCAAATCATAAACACCATCCTGATAGGTCTTCAGCTTGGCATACATGCTTTCGTTGGATTCGTAGGTGGAGTAAATCACCTTGATGCCCGTTTCCTTGGTGAACTGTTCCAGCAAACCGGGGGGGACATACTCTGTCCAGTTATAGAAATAGATCGTCTTGTTATCCTTCGCATTGGCGGCATTCAGGCTGAGCGCCATGGCGCACGCGGCCAGCAGGTAGGGCAATTTTTTCACAATAAACCTCCTTAACGTCCCAAAGGTTGGAATGATGATTTTTTGGTGCGATCCCGCAGTATTAACTGACTGCTAAGCACCAGCAGTAACGATAACAACAGCAAAATGGTGGCCAGCGCGTTGACTTCGGGTGAAACACCCACTTTGACCATGGAATAGATTTTCAGCGGCAAGATTTCATAAGAAGGACCAGCGACAAAGGATGATACCACCACATCACCATGGACAGGGTAAAGCTCAGCAACCAGCCAGCGGCAACGGCAGGCATCGCAATGGGCAGAATAATCTTGCGTAGTATGATGATTTCACTGGCCCCTAAATCTCGAGCGGCTTCCAGCATTCGAATATCAAACCCTTTCAAACGCGAATACACCGTGACCACGACAAACGGCAGGCAGAACGTAATGTGCGAAAACAGCAGCGACCAGAATCAGAGCGAAATCCCGAGCAGCATAAACAGTACCAGCAGGGAGATAGCCATGACGATATCTGGCGACATCATCACCACAAACAGCATGCCGCTGACAAAGGACTTACCGCGAAAGTGATAACGGTACAGTGCCACGGCGGTGAGCGAGCCAATCGCCGTGGCAAACGTGGCGGAAAATACCGCCATCGTCAGTGAATGGCTGGAAGCCTGGAGCAGGCTGTCGTTGTTTAACAACAGGCGATACCACTCAAGGGTAACTCCTTGCCAGTTAATGCCAAAACGCGCCTGATTAAATGAATTCACAATCAGAATCAGGATCGGAATATACAGATAGGCGTAGGTCAGGCTCATAAAGCTGCCGCGCAATAAACGTCCCATCATTCCAGATCCACCTTTTTATTCAATAAACGGGCTGCGCGGTAGTACACAAACAGCATCAGGCCCATAACCAACGTCAGACAAATGCCGGTGGCCGCGCCAAAGGGCCAATCGCGAATATTCAGGAATTGGCTCTTTATCACGTTGCCAATTAGCAGGTTTTTCGCACCTCCCATCAGGTCAGCCACGAAAAATAGCCCCATCGCAGGCAGCAGTACCAGCAGGCAGCCCGCAATAATGCCGGGCATGGTCAGCGGGATCGCAATGCGGATGAACGACTGCCACTTTTTGGCCCCCAGATCCCGTGCCGCTTCCAGATACGCGTTGTCGAGTTTTTCAATGCTGGAGTAGAGTGGCAACACCATGAACGGCAGCAGGATATAGACCAGACCTAACACCACCGCCTGTGAAGTGTACATAATGCGCAGCGGATCGTCGATAATCCCAGTCCATAACAGAAACTCGTTTAGGTAGCCTCGTGTGCTCAGGAAAATTTTCAATCCGTAGATACGAATCAACGAGTTTGTCCAGAACGGGACAATCAGTAGGAATAGTAGCAGCGGTCGTATTTTTTCCGGTAGCCGCGCCAGGATGAAGGCAAAAGGGTAGCCAATCAGCAGGCAACATAACGTAGCGATGACCGCCATATTTAACGAATGCAGCAGCACCGAAGCGTACAGGGGATCGCTCAGCCGCGTATAGTTTTCCAGCGTGAACACCATGGTGATCAAGTCGGCATCATCGTGCGTCAAAAAGCTGGTGCCAATGATCATCAGGTTAGGAATGAACACAAACAGCATCAGCCAGGCAACGATGATGGTAATTATGATGTTTTGAAAACGTTTACGCGGTGGCTTCATCGTGCAGCACGACCTCCCAGCTCTCTACCCAGGTGATAGCCACCTTTTGGTTGAGTGAGTGATCGACATCGGGGTCATCTTCATTGAAAAACTCGCTGACCATCACCATTTTTCCGTTCTCCAGCTCAATGGTGGAGTCAAGCGTCATGCCCTTGTAGTTGCGTTCACGCACATAACCGATCATGCCTTCGACTGCACTGTCGTCATTAATTTTCTCTACGCGCAAATCTTCGGGGCGCAGCAGGACTTTTAATGATTGCCCAGTGCTCACCGGAAAATTGACAGTGATAGGGCAGGCGCGGCCTTCAACCATAGCCTGAACGCGACTCCCCTGTTCGGGGGCGATCACGGTAGCATCAAAAATGTTGATTTCACCAATAAAACTGGCAACGAACAGATTACAGGGTTCTTCGTAGATTTCTCGTGGTGTACCGTCTTGTTCAATTTTGCCGTCGCGCATCACCACGATGCGGTCTGACATGGTGAGCGCTTCTTCCTGATCGTGCGTAACAAAGATGAAGGTAATACCCAGCTTACGTTGCAGTGCTTTCAGTTCATTTTGCATCTGCTTACGCAGTTTGTAATCCAGAGCGGAAAGCGATTCATCCAGCAATAATACCTTGGGCTTGTTCACCACGGCGCGGGCAATAGCGACACGCTGTTGCTGCCCACCAGACAGTTGATGCGGGCGACGCGTTGCAAACTCGTCCAACTGAACCATTTTCAAGGCGTCCATGACGCGAGGTGTGATCTCGGCAGACGGTGTTTTCTGCATTTTCAACCCGAAGGCGACATTGTCAAACACGCTAAGATGGGGAAATAGCGCATAGCTCTGAAATACCGTGTTGACGTAGCGCTGTTTGGCGGGCTGATGGGTAATGTCCTGCTGCTCAAGTAAAATGGCACCGTTATCGACATTTTCCAATCCTGCAATCAGACACAGTACCGTGGTTTTTCACAGCCTGAAGGGCTTTGTTGAATAAATAGATTTTATGCTGGCAGTCCAGTGAAACGACGGATCATCGCAACGCAAAATCATGCAGTTAGGCCTCATGAGAAAGCTGTACACCTGAGGGGACAAGCATTTTCTACCAAAACTGGCTTGGTA
>NZ_JAHWCO010000363.1:0-1056 GCF_020054415.1 Candidatus Symbiopectobacterium sp.
AAAGCCCGACCACTGGTTATCGACCGTGATCGTTCCGCGCTGACCGCCGCCGATGGCAAGCCGTATGCCGGTTGCTACGTTAACGCCACCATCGATATATGGGCGATGGATAACAATTTCGGCAAACGCATTAACGCGTCATTGGGCGGCGTCCAGTTCCTGTGCGATGGTGACGCCTTCGCTGGCGGCGGTATAGCGACGCCGGATGACTTCGAGAATATGAGCGAAGGCGCTGACGCAGAAGCGTTGATTTAACCCACTCACCACCCGGCCCAAACGCCGGGTGTTTTGCAAAGAAGGTGATAAGCCCTCTTTGCAAAGCAATTATTGAGTATTGACATTATAGGAAGTCGGGGGCTATAGTCCGCTACAGGTGCTGAACACACCTAAAGCAGCGGAAACCGCACCCGACAGACATGCGGATTTTTTACGTCCATAGTTTATGGTCGGGTAGCGAGTAGCACATACAACACCCTTACGGGAAAAACTGCTGGCCGTCTGCTTTCGGTGTTCAAGTACCCGACCGCCCTCTCTGAACAAGAGGGAAAATGAACAGTTAAAGCAGGATGTAAAAATGACTAATCAACTTATCCCCGTTTTTAACGGCACAATCTCAAACGAACCCGCATTACTTTGCAATGCTCGCGATCTGTATGAATTCTTAAGTGTAGGCAAGGTGTTTGCGGCGTGGATTACCTCACGTCTTAATGAATATGGATTCCTTGAAAATCAGGACTATATTTTGCTTTCCAATTCTGGAAAGCAAATATCCGGTCGTGGCGGGCACAACCGCAAAGACTACCACCTCACTCTGGACACAGCCAAAGAACTGGCAATGGTGGAGCGCAACGACAAAGGCCGTCAGGTTCGCCGTTATTTCATTGAGTGCGAGAAGAAACTTCACCAGCAGTCCTCAACCGTCATCGCCCCACATCGCGAGTGCCTGCCGAAAATGGTTTACCATCACCAGAGCAAATACAACCCTTACAGGGCTTATGTATGGAACGGTGAAAAGAACGTTTATATCGGAGTTTACCCGACAGTGGACGACGCAGT
>NZ_JAHWCO010000493.1:0-6302 GCF_020054415.1 Candidatus Symbiopectobacterium sp.
CCACAACGCCCACAGACTGGAGCTTAAGGGAGAATCATTAAGGAAAAATAGCCCGGTAGTGGAAAGCGCAGAAGAAACACGCTAAAACGATAAAAAAATCAGGTTCCCGGATGATCGATACGATGCGAAAACGTGATCGACCTTAGATGCGAATCGATGATCGATCGCATGCGAATATGCACATGGGAAGCGTCATGTCCATCATGATCGTCTATCCACAGGTTTTAGCCGATAAAATGAAGTGAATCCCGTTAGGGTTTTTCCCCCGTAATTCCCCCATTTTTCCCCCGCCAAATCCCAGGCATAAAAAAACAACCGTAACAGGTTGGTTTTCTTGGGATTATTTGGTCGGCACGAGAGGATTTGAACCTCCGACCCCTGACACCCCATGACAGTGCGCTACCAAGCTGCGCTACGTGCCGACGCTATGGGGCGCTATATTACCGTCTCCTGAAACGATTGCAATAGCCTGCTGGCGCGATCGCTTTAGATTTAGGCAGTTAGTTGGCAATAAATCGCCTTTCGCTGGTGAGTACCTGTAACAGCAGCGGTAAACTTGGTTTTTCATTACGCAATTTTTCACCGTCACTGTTGTAGGCATCGTAGCTGCCATTGGCTTCCAATTGGATGATCTGCTCTGGCGTTGTGATCATCAACGCACCGCGGTTTCCGTTCACCAGCCAGTTATTACGTCGCTGGGCCGCAAACAGGTCTTCCCCTTGCGCGTAGTCCGTGGCGGACGTTTTGACATGCAGCAAACGCTGCATCAACGTGACCATAACGTCTTTTTGATCCGTCATTTTACTGATGGTCTGCGCAGGTGTACCCGGCCAATGTACCACCAGTGGGATCTGCCACTGTGAGCGACGGTAGCGGCTGCCTTTATCCTGTTCGCTGGATTTTGCAGTAATAATCACGACGGTATTATCCAGTTTGCCTTGGCTTTGCAACGTATTAAGTATTGCGCTGATGTTTTGATCGGTGGCTTTAGCATCCGTTAGGGCTCGGGCACCAGTGGTGCCAAGCTCAATATAAGAAAACCACGGCGATGTGGGTTGCGTACCGGTTTCCAGCCACGTCTGCCACTGTTGAACGGTATCAACATCACGTTGAGTTACCGGTACTGAAAGCGAAAAGTCTGACAGTAGTGCCTGGCGATAAAGCGGGTTATCAAAGCCGTTGCTTGAGAAAAGACCAAATTGATAGCCTTGTTGGTTCAGGGAACTCACCAACGCTGATGGTGTGCGTGCACTCAATACCCCATCCATGTAGGTGGTCGAGATGCCATAGAACATGTTGAACAGGCTGCTTTGGGCATTCTGGCTGACATTGAAATGGTTGCTGAAGTGCACGTTCTCTTCTGCAAAACGCATCAACTGCGGCATACGGATGAGCTGAAGTTGATCTGCGACCACAATCAACAGATTGTAGCCGCTGCCGGCATCGCGGAACTGAATATTGTTCAGTGGGTATTCCAGCGTAATCGCCTCAGTGTTGCCCTGTAGGGCAATGCGTCGCTCATATGCTTGAGCGTCCAGCAGGCCGTGTTTTTCCAGAAATCGTCGCGCAGTCATCGGATAGGATAACGGCAATGTGGCGCGCTGCATGGTGATCGGTCGATAGAAGTTGGCATCGGCCCAGATATACATCATATGCGAGGCGAAAAACGCACTGATAAATACCGCGGCAACCGGCATGCCAATGCAGTGACGGTTCAGACTACGCAGTTTTTGCCAGCACCAGGTGCCAAACAGCATCTCCACCATGAAAATCACGGGGATGCCGATAAACATCAGTTGCCAGTCACGGGCCAGGTCACTTTGTTCTGGATTGATCACAAGCTCCCAGACGGTGAGATTCAAGTGCAGGTGGAAGCGGCTAAACACCTCCATATCCAGCAACAGCAGCGTCAGCCCTGCGGTTGCCAACGCCGCAGAAAGAAAACGCAGCAAACGCTGCGACATCACCACGAACGTCAAGGGAAAGACAATCAATAGGTAGACGGCAAAAACGATAAAACTAAAATGCCCCAGCCAGCTGACAAGGGCATAGCTACGGCCAAGTAACGATGAGGGCCAATCCTCCACGAACAGATAGCGGCTGCCCACCCCCAGACTTAACAGGATGTTAAATAGCGCGAACCAATGCCCCCAACTGATCATCTGGGAAACTTTTTCGCGATAGTTGTGACGGTTGCTTACCATAGCCTCTGGTCGGTGTTAGTGCGCGTTATGGGTAGTGATGGATGCCTGCAACGCATCAGCAAAAGAACGAGCCAATACCTGACGCTGCTCCGGTGCTACGCTGGTGTTGATAAGATTGGTGACCATGTTGCCCAAAACCATCAAGGAGAGGTCAGTAGGGGTACGGTGTTTTTCCAATACGCTTACCAATTCGGAAAGCACTTGTTCGACGAGTTCGTCACTGTAACGGGATAATTGTGCCATAAAAGGGCGATTCTCAAGCTGATAAAGGGGAATATCTTACCGTAACGACCTGACGTTTTCCGCAATTTTATCATTTTAGCATCAACCTCTGGTGGATGGAGGCTTTCTCTTGCAGGGGACCTGCGTTGGTGTTTGAATACGCTCCTTGCCAAAAGGAGAGTTTATCATGAGTCTGGATATCGACCAGATTGCCTTGCATCAGCTTGTCAAACGTGATGAGCAAACGTTGGAGTTGGTGTTACGGGATTCGTTATTGGATGCCACCCCCGCCGTTGACGAGATGATGGCAGAGTTGCACCGCGTCTACAGTGCGAAAAACAAGGCCTACGGCGTGTTCGAGGAACAGAGCGAATTGGCCCAGGCACTGCGTGGCTGCCGTAAAGGGGAGGAGGATTTCCTCGGGTTTAGTCGCGCGGCTACCGCGCGTTTGCGTGATGAACTGGCGAAATATCCCTTTGCGGAGGGGGGAATCGTGCTGTTCTGCCAATACCGCTATCTGGCGGTTGAGTACCTGCTGGTGGCGGTGCTGAGCAGTTGCAGCAGCATGCGCGTCAATGAACAGTTGGATATCAGCAGCACACACTGTCTGGATATCCCCCATGCGGATATTGTGGCGCGTATCGATCTCACAGAATGGGGAACCAACCCGGAATCTCAACGCTATCTGACCTTCCTGAAAGGACGGATAGGGCGCAAGGTCGCGGATTTCTTTATGGATTTCCTCGGTGCCAGAGCAGGGCTTGACGCCAAAGCGCAGAGTCGGGGCCTGTTGCAGGCGGTAGACGATTATTGTGCCGATGCGCAGTTGGATAAAAACGAGCGTCAGCAATACCGTCAGCAGGTATACAGCTATTGCAATGAACAATTGCAGGCAGGGGAAGAGATAGAGGTTGCTGCGTTGTCGCAGGAGCTACCGCCGTTGGGAGAGAAAACCTTCCATGCTTTTTCAGAAGAGCACGGCTATGAATTGGAAGAGAGTTTCCCTGCGGATCGCAGCACGCTGCGCCAACTGACCAAGTTTGCTGGCAGTGGCGGTGGGTTGACGATCAACTTTGATGCCATGCTGCTGGGCGAGCGTATCTTCTGGGATCAGACAACCGACACACTTACCATTAAAGGAACGCCGCCGAATTTGCGCGATCAGCTACAGCGCCGTTTAAGCAGCGGTGATAAATAAGCGACTAGAAAACGAAAAACGCCGCATAAGTGGCGTTTTTCTTATCGACATTCTTGCTTGCTAGGAAAACTCGCAGCGTCCCACTGATTTCCCCAAACGATTAAGCGCGAACGAAGTCGATGTGAGTCAGTTTCGGCTTGTAAGCGTGACGCTGAACAGCCTGAACTTTCATTTTTTCTTCTTTACCATCGACAACCAGGGTCAGAACTTCGCCGTAAAAACCTTCTTTAGCTTCCAGGTTTTTAACGCTGTCGTGATCCAAGGCGATAGATACCGGCGCTTCCGCACCACCGTAGATGATGGCTGGGAATTTGCTGGCTGCGCGCAGGCGGCGGCTCGCACCCTTACCCCGCTCTTTACGTACTTCTGCGTTAATAGTGATCATGATTTTCTCTATTTTAGAAAATACACCTGCTACAGGCGACCCAGCAACAGGTTAGGTTATTCGCAATGGAATGTGTATTATTCACAATGGAACAGATTTGCTTTTGCATGACAAAAGCGGGCTGCATTCTAACGGAATATCCGCGTGGCGGCAAATGAAACCGTGTTACGCCAGCTAGAGTAATTCATTGGCACGGTGAAAACGGCCTTCATAATCAAACAGTTTTTCCCTCACTTGCCAAAAGCCTTGCCGCTGTTTGCCTTGGCGTAGCGCCACGACAAAGTCCGGCGCACGCAGGGCGGCCTGTTGGCGCAAGATATTCTGTGCGGATTGCCATGTCAGCACTAGCCCCGGCGCACGTTAGTGCACCCGTAAAAACTGCTGAGTAAAGACGCGGCGCTGGGCAGGCGTGTGCAGGCGAGAACGTTCGCTGACGTCAGCGCCGTCTTCATTAACATAGGTGATCTTTAGCCATTCACCCTTCTCATCCTGCACGGTCGTCATCTGCATACCGCTACAGCGCAGCACTAGGGCATCTTTCAACTTGAGTGCGGCTTTTAGCATGTCGTCAGGATCGACCATAATGTGATCGCATTGGTGGCAACGACGCGCGGCAATGTCGTTTTCGGCACCACATTCCGGGCATACTTTAAAGCGGAAACGGTAATCGCACTGCGTTCGAACGCAGTTGTCGTCTTCTTCATAGCCCTGGCAGCGGCGACCATAGTGTTCGACGATATCACCCTCCGCCGTGGTTTTTCCCAAAAACAGGTTGGCAAAACCGCACTGTGGGCAAAGCACCTGTACCGGCTGGCTCCCGCTGTGCGGTTTATGGCTGCCTACTTCCGGCATATACAAATCATGGGGATTCCCGGCGTAATCCAGAATCAGGCAATCCGTTTTTCCTAGCGATAGGCGCAGGCCGCGTCCAACGATCTGCTGATACAGGCTGACGGATTCCGTCGGGTGCAGGATAGCGATGACGTCAACGTGCGGCGCATCAAAGCCTGTCGTCAACACCGCCACGTTGACCAGATAGTGCAACTGTTGCTGCTTAAAGGCAGCGATCAGCGCATCGCGTTCTGCGGCAGGGGTTTCCCCGCTGATAAAAGCGGCTTTTTCTGAAGGCAACAGACCGTGTATTTCCCGGGCGTGCTCCATGGTCGCCGCAAAGATCATCACGCCTTTACGCTCGGTGCCGTAGCTGACTATCTGATTGACAATCTGGGGCGTCACGCGCTGCTGCCGTCGTAATTCACGGTTGAGTTCCGCATCTCTGAACAGACCGTGGGGCTGTACGCTCAAACGGCTGAAATCGTATTGCACTACTGGCATATCCAGGCGCTGCGGCGCTACCAGAAAGCCGTGTTTGATCATGTAACGCAGCGGGAGTTCATAGATACAGTCGCGAAACAGGCATTGTTCATCACCGCAAATCATGCCGTGGTAGTGATATTGATAAATCCAGCCTTTGCCTAGGCGGTAAGGCGTTGCGGTAAGGCCAAGCAGGCGCAGTGCGGGGTTTTGTGCGCGCAGGTGCGTAATGATTTGCTGATATTGACTGTCATCGTCATCGCTGATGCGGTGACATTCATCGATGAACAGTAGCGAGAACTGGGTAAAGGCAGGCAGATTTCGCGCCACGGATTGCACACTGCCAAACACCACTTTGCCTTCGCTGCGGCGCTGGTTAAGTCCGGCTGCAAAAATGTCGGCATCCAATTCCCAGGCGAAATATTTAGCGTGATTCGGTTCAACCAGCTCTTTGACATGCGCCAGCACCAATACGCGCCCTCGCGCTAACCGCGCCAGTTCGGCAATCACCAGACTCTTTCCTGCGCCGGTGGGCAGTACGATCAGCGCAGGGTGTTGATATTGGCGAAAATAGGCCAGCGTGGCGGAAACTGCTTCCTGTTGATAGGGGCGTAAGGTGAACGCCATGGCTTAGTGTTGGCAGATCTTGCTGGCTGCCGTGTTAAACCCTGCGTCCTGTGGGATAAACTTGCCTTTGTTTGCCAGAAAATCCACCAGCATGGCCGCGCTCATGTCGGCAGCGGAGCAGGTATGAAAGCGTACGTCGGCACCGAAACGCGCTTCAATGGCGGCAATCAGCCTCTCAGTGGTGTAGGATTCGGCAGAATCCAGCATCATATGGGCTTTGTTGAATAATAGGTAATCATGCTGTTTTTCCATGCCAGTTTTGGTTGAAAATGCTTGTCATCTCAGGTGTACACTTTTCTCATGAGGCCTAACTGCATGATTTTACGTTGCGAGGATCCGTCGTTTCGCTGGG
>NZ_JAHWCO010000074.1:0-3259 GCF_020054415.1 Candidatus Symbiopectobacterium sp.
AGCCATAAAGGCTGCGGATTCCCTTGACGTAAAATCAGTATGTTAAATCCAGAGCGTGGTGATGCATCCCGGAGCAATCAGCATTTTAATCCAAAACAGGCGTGTCATAACAGCATTATTCCCTATTATTCAACAAAGCCTTTTTCCATGCCAGTTTTGGCTGAAAATGCTTGTCATCTCCGGTGTACACTTTTCTCATGATGCCTAACTGCATGATTTTACGTTGCGAGGATCCGTCGTTTTACTGGGCTGCCAGCATAAAATCTATTTATTCAACAAAGCCTTTATTCAACAAAGCCAATGATTATATGAATCGTATTTTTATTGTTGGTGGTGATGGTCTGGCTCGCGAAGTCTATTCATATATAGATCGGATGATGCAAGCGGGTGAAAAAATCCAATTTGTTGGTTTTCTCGGACATAATGGATACTGCAATCCTAGAAATTATAAAGAATACAAAGAGTTGTATGTGTGTGACGTAGATGATTTCGTATTTGAGGAAAACGATTGTGCGGTGATCGGTGTAGCAAAGCCTGCCATAAGAAAAAGTATATATACTTATCTTAAGAACCGCGGCGTGAAAATGCCAAATATTATTGATCCGTCATGTATTTTATTTCCGCACAGTGTGCTTGGTGATGGTAATATTTTAGCCATACGAACTTTGATATCAACCAATGTTCATATTGGAAACGGAAATTTATTTAATGGCGGTGTCGAGGTTGGGCACGATGCTATTATTGGTGATTTTAATTTTATATCGCCTAACGTCCGTGTCCTTGGAAATGTTAAGGTTGGAAATGAAAATATTATTGCAACCTCTTCAGTTTTACTTCCTAAATCACGTATTGGAAACGAAAATACGATAGTTCCTATGTCTGTGGTTTATAAGGGGTGTGGTAATAACTGCTATATGTCCGGTAATCCGGCAGTTAAAGTAAATAATTGATGATAATTGGAGCAACAATCATGACTGAGAAAGAATTTTTATCAGAAGTTCAGGAATTATTGCAGACGGATGAAGTTTTGAGCATGGACACTCATCTGCCAAGTCTTGCTGACTGGGATTCGCTTTCTATCATGGCGATGATGGCATTTCTTGAGCGTAATTTCGGTGCCAAAACGACCATGGCCGATTATAAAAAAATTAAAGACCTCCGCGAAATTGTAAAAATGGCAAATATCACGCTATGAGTGATTTTTTCAGCGGAAAGGTATTCCTTGTTACCGGAGCATCATCTGGCATCGGCGAATCAGTTACTTTGAAGTTGAACACATTAGGTGCCAAGGTCATTGCTGTAGGCAGAAACCGGGAGCGATTAGAAAAAGTACGAGTAAAGAGTCAATTCCCGCACCATATTTTCTCTGAAGTTAAAGAGTTGGCTGAAAATATTGAAACGATGTCGAGCTATGTTCAATATTTGAAAGACCGCTATGGGAAAATGCAGGGCTTGGCGTGGTGTGCTGGCATCTCCGATATTGTGCCTTTACGAAGCCTCTCTTACGAAGGTATCAAGGATACGTTCGCGATTAATTATTTCTCACCACTGATGATGGCTAAAGCTTTCTCCGATCGCCGTGTTAATAATAATGCAGGAAGTTCTATGGTTTTCGTGTCCAGTGTCGCAGCACAGTTGTGTGACAGAGGACATACCGAGTACGCGGGAAGTAAGGCCGCGCTCTGTGCATCGATCAGGTGCATAGCCAAAGAGTTGGCCCCCTCTAGAATCAGAGCCAATTGTGTTTTACCGTCAACGATAGATACGCCTTTAACAACGTCAATGATAGAAAAATACAACACTGAGCATCAACACTATCCAATGTGGATCGGGGCCGTTGATGATGTATCCGAAATGATAATTTTTTTACTTTCTGATAAGTCAGCTTGGATCACAGCTCAAAATTATGTTGTAGATTGTGGAAGTTTTTAATCAGAGAGGTCATTGATATGTCATTGTCAACGTTCAAGCATGCCAAGGTTTCTGCTATTTTTTGTGTTTTACCAGAAAATAAAAAAAATATTGATGATGAAATTAAATTTTATGAAAATGATGCCGACAAACTTAGCCGAAATAAAAAAATATTAGGTTTAGGCACGCGTCATGTTGTACCCGATGGCGTTACGGCTGCTGATTTATGTGAGGCTGCTGCGCGAGTGCTGATAGAAAAGATGGATGTTGATGTCAATGAGATTGATACTCTCATTATGGCATCTATCAACCATGATTATATCGGAAACTCAGATGCATGTATTATTCAGGGGAAGTTAGGGCTATCTGAGGAGTGTGCTTGTTTCGACACCAGTGGCCTGGGATGTACCGATGCTATCTATGCGCTTTGGTTGGCGCATTCTCTGGTTGAAAGCGGGGCATCAAAAAAATGTTTAGTACTTGAAGGTTCTTCAAGTAGTCTTATTACAAATGTAAGAAACAGAAACGCAAATATGTTGTTTGGCGATGCGGGAGCCGCTATCTTAGTTGACCGCTCTGACAAAGAATATGAATCGTTTTTTCACCTAAAAAGTTTAGGCAAAGATTGGAAAAAAATTGTCACGCCAGCGGGGGGGGTCAGACTGCCTGTTCAACGTGATATTGTGGATTTGGAAATCATGGATCCTGTTGGAAACACGTATCACTTGTCAGACTCGGTGATGCAAGGTGGTGATGTCTTTAAGTTTGCTATAGATAATGCACCTGACTCGATCAGTAAAGTTATTAAATATGCAAAAAGTAGCTACCAAGAAATTGATTTTTTTGCTATCCATCAGGCGAATGGACAAATTGTTAGAACTATTATTAACCATGCTGTGTTACCCAAAGATAAAGCTTCAGCTGAAACATTTTCTAAATATGGAAATTGTGGTGGCACATCTGTGTTGGTTAATTATTGCGACCAAATGTTTGGTAAAGTAAGTAATAGTACGCTTTTCGTTTCTTTCGGTGTTGGACTTTCGGTTGCGAGTTGTAAGCTGGATCTGTCCGATACGATAAACGGTGGTGTTACTTTATATAAAACACCTGACTGTATCCAATCAAGAGATGAGCTGATCTCTGAGTGGGTTAAATTTATAAAAAACGAAGATTGATTTTAAGTAAAGTACAATATAGAGTCGGCTTTGGGCTTTGTTGAATAAATAGATATTATGCTGCGTAGCCATAAAGGCTGCGGATTCCCTTGACGTAAAATCAGTATGTTAAATCCAGAGCGTGGTGATGCATCCCGGAGCGATCAGCATTTTAATCCAAAACAGGCGTGTCA
>NZ_JAHWCO010000461.1:0-4054 GCF_020054415.1 Candidatus Symbiopectobacterium sp.
ATTACTGTTAGTTCGTAATGAATTAACTGATGTTCACTCTTCAAGACTTTTATTTTTTAAGCACTGATGCTTTACGATAAAGTCCTGTGAGTGCCCACACAGATTGTCTGATTAATTGTTAAAGAGCGTTGCCACATCTACCGTGGCGCGTATATTACGCTACCCCGCTGAAAAGTCAACGTTAATTTTTCAATTTCGCGTTTAACTTTCCGACCGTTACCGCAACTGCGTGTCGCTGTTGCCGTGTCAGTGGTGGCGCAGTATAGGGATTTCCGCGCAGCCTGCAATAGGTATTTTGAATAAAATTGACTGTTTGCTGAATTCCACAGCAAAACCCCGCTTTATACCCACTTTTGCACAATGTTATCCACAAATGAGATTCTCCCTAAAATTAGACGAGCATCACGCAAACGTTTTCGCTACAATTATCCCGCGAAAAATTACCGCACAAGAACAGAATAGGAATGCGGTTTTATCCAGATAAAGATAAAAACAGCAAAACTTCATTCATATACTGTTCTTTTATGCCTATACAAAGCCAAGGGATACATCACCATGTCACAACCTAGTCCTATCCGCCGCGCTTTACTCAGCGTTTCTGACAAAGCCGGTATTGTCGAATTTGCTCAGGCGCTTTCTCAACGTGGCGTGGAGCTGCTTTCCACTGGCGGTACTGCCCGCCTGTTGGCTGATGCGGGTTTACCCGTCACTGAAGTGTCCGACTATACGGGCTTCCCAGAGATGATGGATGGTCGCGTTAAAACCCTGCACCCAAAAGTACACGGCGGGATCCTGGGTCGTCGCGGCACGGATGACTCCATCATGGCAGAACATGACATCAGCCCCATTGATATGGTGGTGGTAAACCTGTATCCCTTCGCGCAAACGGTGGCACGCCCCGATTGTTCACTGGCTGATGCAGTCGAAAATATCGATATTGGCGGCCCGACCATGGTGCGTTCCGCCGCCAAGAACCATAACGATGTCGCTATCGTGGTAAAAAGCAGTGACTACGCTGACATCATCAACGAAATGGATGCCAATGCGCGTTCCCTGACGTTAGAAACCCGCTTCAATCTGGCGATCAAAGCCTTTAAACATACCGCGGCCTACGACAGCATGATTGCCAACTACTTTGGCACGATGGTTCCTCCTTACCACGGAGAGACAGATAAGCCGGCCGGCCACTTCCCGCGTACGCTGAACCTGAACTTCATCAAGAAGCAGGACATGCGTTACGGCGAGAACAGCCATCAGCAGGCCGCCTTCTATATTGAAGAGACGCTGAAAGAGGCCTCTGTTGCGACAGCAGAACAGTTGCAGGGTAAAGCGCTGTCTTACAACAATATTGCCGACACCGATGCGGCACTGGAGTGCGTAAAAGAGTTCGCCGAACCGGCCTGCGTCATAGTGAAACACGCCAACCCCTGTGGCGTTGCTATTGGCGAGTCGATTCTGGCGGCCTACGAGCGCACCTACAAAACCGACCCTACCTCTGCATTTGGCGGCATCATCGCATTTAACCGCGAATTGGACGAAGCCACCGCGCAAGCGATCATCACTCGTCAGTTTGTAGAAGTGATCATCGCGCCCTCAGCCAGTGCAGCGGCCTTGAAAGTAACAGCTGCAAAACAGAACGTGCGCGTCCTCATTTGCGGCCAATGGCAGCAACGCGTTTCCGGGCTGGATTTCAAACGCGTCAACGGTGGCCTGCTGGTACAGGATCGCGATCTGGGCATGGTTGATGCGGGTCAACTGCGCGTTGTCACAGAGCGTCAACCGACAGAAACCGAACTGCGCGATGCACTGTTCTGCTGGAAAGTCGCGAAGTTCGTCAAATCCAATGCCATCGTCTATGCCCGTGATAATATGACTGTCGGCATCGGTGCAGGACAGATGAGCCGCGTCTATTCCGCAAAAATCGCAGGAATTAAAGCCGGTGACGAAGGATTGCAGGTTGAAGGCTCAGTAATGGCCTCTGATGCGTTCTTCCCGTTCCGTGACGGTATCGATGCCGCAGCAGCCGTTGGCATTACCTGTGTGATTCAGCCGGGAGGTTCCGTTCGTGATGACGAGGTTATAACCGCCGCTAACGAACGCGGCATTGCCATGATCTTCACCGACATGCGCCATTTCCGCCACTAATTCAGGATATGACACAGATGAACATTTTAATCATTGGTAATGGCGGGCGCGAACACGCGCTGGCGTGGAAAGCCGCCCAGTCGCCGCTGGCAGATAATGTCTATGTCGCGCCCGGTAATGCGGGTACGGCACGTGAGCCTGCGCTGCAAAACGTGGCGATCTCCGCTACCGATATTCCGGCGCTGGTTGCTTTTGCCCAGGAAAAACAGATTGGTTTGACGATCGTTGGTCCGGAAGCACCGCTGGTGATTGGCGTGGTTGATGCTTTCCGTGCTGCGGGTCTGACGATTTTTGGCCCGACTCAAGCTGCCGCACAATTGGAAGGCTCCAAGGCCTTTACCAAAGACTTCTTGGCGCGCCAGCAGATCCCCACCGCGTTCTACCAGAATTTCACCGAGGTTGAGTCTGCACTGACCTATGTGCGTAAGCACGGCGCGCCTATCGTGATCAAGGCTGACGGCCTGGCGGCGGGAAAAGGCGTTATCGTTGCCATTACGCAGGAAGAAGCGGAAAACGCGGTTCAGGATATGCTGGCAGGCAATGCGTTTGGTGATGCCGGGCACCGTATCGTCATCGAGGAGTTTCTGGAAGGGGAAGAGGCCAGCTTTATCGTCATGGTCGACGGCGATAATGTATTGCCCATGGCCACCAGCCAAGACCACAAGCGTGTGGGCGATAAAGACACTGGCCCGAACACGGGCGGTATGGGCGCATACTCTCCTGCCCCGGTGGTGACCGATGAGATCCAACAACGCGTGATGGATCAGGTGATTTGGCCAACCGTACGCGGCATGAAGGCTGAGGGAAACACCTATACCGGTTTCCTCTATGCCGGGTTGATGATCGATGACGCGGGCCAACCTAAGGTGATCGAATTTAACTGCCGCTTTGGCGATCCGGAAACGCAACCGATCATGATGCGCCTGCGTTCGGATCTGGTGGAGATGTGTCTGGCAGCCTGTGAGGGCAAGCTGGATCAGACAACGTCCGTCTGGGATGAGCGCCCGGCGCTGGGCGTGGTGATTGCGGCAGGCGGTTACCCCGGTGACTACGCTTCCGGCGATGTCATCAGCGGCTTACAACAGGAAGAAGCGGAAGGCAGCAAAGTGTTTCAGGCTGGCACCGCACTGCGTGGCGATGACGTAGTCACCAGCGGTGGGCGCGTGCTGTGCGTGACCGCCTTGGGTAGCACTGTCGCACTGGCGCAGCAGAAAGCGTATGAGGTTGCCAAAGATATCCGCTGGAACGGCAGTTTCTACCGCAATGATATCGGCTACCGCGCCATTGCTCGTGAGCAAGAGCAATAATGCGGGAGTGATAGGTGGTATGCCCCTTCGTCGTCCTCGGCGTAGGCCGGGGACCTCTAGCAGAAGAAACGCGTTTAACCTGCGAGAGATTCCCGCCTACGCGGGAATGACAAAGAGTATTCAGAAACGACAAGAAGTAGGCGGGAATGAGAGCCTGTACACGAGATTGTGTAATTGCCTGAGTGGACGGCCTGAAAGGGTTCCCGGATGCCATCAACACGGTCTACCCGGAAGCAGGCATCCAGTTGTGCATCGTGCACACGGTGCGCAACAGTCTGCTCTTCGTTGCCTGGAAGGACTATAAGGCGGTAACACGCGACCTCAAAGCAGTGTATCATGCTCCAACCGAAGAGGCCGCGCTTCAGGCACTGGAGACGTTCGGTGGGACATGGGATCACCGCTATCCGCAGATAAGCCGGAGCTGGTAGTCAAACTGGGCAAACCTGTCGACATTCTTCTCGTACCCGCAGGAACTTCGCGAGGTAATCTACACGACGAACGCTATAGAATCACTGAACAGCGTGATCCGGCATGCAATCAAGAAACGCAAGGTGTTCCCGACTGATGACTCGGTGAAGAAGGTCGTATGGCTGGCAATCCAG